>JANMOR010000244.1:0-3885 GCA_031369435.1 Chitinophagaceae bacterium | reverse complement strand
TCCTTGCTTTTTCTTCCATTGCACAGGTAGGATTTATTTTAATTGGTGTTACAGGTGGCGACCAGGCAGGATTCAGTTCCGTGATTTATTTTGTCTTGATTTATTTATTTTCCAATCTTGCTGCTTTTGGTGTGTTGAGTTTGGTGAGTGCAGAAAAAGGAAAAGAAAATATAGATGACTATAAAGGATTTTACAAAACAAATCCACTGCTCACTTGGGTATTGGCCATTGCTTTATTTTCGCTGGCAGGTATTCCACCAACAGCAGGGTTCTTTGGTAAATTCTTTTTATTACTGGCAGGTGCAGGAAAAAATAATTACCTGCTCATTACCATCGCTTCTTTAAATATGGTGGTATCGCTCTATTATTATTTACGCATCATCAAAGCCATGTTTATGGATACCAATGAACATCCTATTGAAAAAGTAGAAGTGAGCTGGAGTCCGAAAATTGCAATGGCGCTCTGTATTGGCGGTATTGTTGTTACTGGTTTGATGAGTGGAGCGTATGAGTATATTTATTCGTTAGTGAAATAAAATTCGTGTCATTCGAAATAATTCGTGTTTAACTTTCGTGTTATGGCAATTAATAAAAATCATGAGTTTGAAGATCTGGAAGGAGTGAAATGTGCCGTTGTTGAAAAAAATGTTTCAAAAGAACGTGTGGCATTTCTAAAAGATATACTTGAATACAATCACTTCAAAGTAATTGTTGTGCCTTCACCTCCGCCAAAAGTTGCACCGGTACCAAAATCTGTTGCAACTGCAGAAGCAACAACTGAAACTGTTGCAGCTCCCGTTGAAACACCTGCCCCACCTGTAATTGAAACATCAACTATAGGAGTAACAGATGTGATGTTTAATGCAACCAATGCCATCTTCGGCAGATTACTGAAAACAAAAGACGGACATATTGTTACCCTGGCTTACTGGCTGCAACAGGAAACAAAAAGCAGCGATAATATTCCTTATTTTTCTGCAGATGAAAACAGTAAACAATGGAAGTAAAAAATTTATTTGACCAAGCCGCATACGATGAAACAGTTGCACGGCTTCATCAGCTTCATGCAAACAGTGAGCGGTTATGGGGAAAGATGAATGTGAGTCAAATGCTGGCACATTGTCAGCAGGCTTTCAAAGTACCACTCACCAGTAAAAAACTTTCATTGACTGCACTGGGTCTTTTATTTGGCTGGATGATGAAAAGCAAATTGTATAATGAAAGTCCGTGGGGAAAAAGTTTACCAACTGCCCGCAATTTTATTATTAAAGATGAACGGGATTTTGAAAAAGAAAAAGCCGGGTTGCTTTCCATGATCAACAGCTTTCATCAAAAAGGTGCCAGTGGTATTGGTGATAAAATGCATCCCATGTTTGGAAAAATAAAAGCTGATAACTGGGGTAAAAGTATGTGGAAGCATTTAGATCATCACCTGCGGCAGTTTGGTGTTTAGTTTCCACTTCATTAGTCATGTCTGTTAAACGTATTTACTTTAAAACATAGCATGTATAAAACCAAAGGGAGCTTCTTTCGAAACTCCCTTCTTTATTCATATGGGCTTTTCTGTTTATAATCCTTTTAATGTTTCAAGGCGTTCCCACCTGCTCACTTTTGCATCCTGTGCCTGCACCATAAATCGTGCAGCCAGTTCAGGATCTTTTGCTTTAATTACATTGAAACGGTTTTCATGATACATGAATTCACTCAAATCCATGGAAGGATCTTTTGAATCAACTACAAAACGTTCACCTCTTGGTTTCAGCGGATTGTAATGAAACAATGGCCAGTAACCGCTCTTCACCGCAAAATCCTGTTCTTCTGCACCATGTGCCATATCAATACCATGTGCAATACAATGACTGTAAGCGATGATCAATGATGGACCGGGAAAGGCTTCAGCTTCTAAGATTGTACGTACTGTATGCATATCATTCCCACCCATGGCAATCTGTGCAACATAAGCTGTACCATGTGCAATGGCCTGCATGGCCAAATCTTTCTTACCTGTTGTTTTACCATTCACTGCAAACTTTGCACTGGAACCTAATGGTGTTGATTTTGATTTTTGTCCGCCTGTATTGGAATACACTTCTGTGTCCAGAACCATGATGTTTACATTTTCACCGGTGCTGAGTACATGATCCAATCCACCATAACCAATATCATAAGCCCAACCATCTCCACCAATGATCCACACAGATTTTTCTGCAAGGAAATCAGCGAGGTGATACAAATTATTGGCAGCAACTGATTTCATATTCTCTAATTGCTTCTTCAACAAACCAATCAGGTCGTGCTTGGTATGTATTTCTGCTTCTGTTGTTTCAGGTGCTGTAACAATACTGTTCACCAACCCTTCGCCAATAAACGGACGCATTTCATCAAGCAGTTGCATAGCAATGTCACGTTTTTTATCATTGGCCATTTTTATACCTAAACCAAACTCTGCGTTATCTTCAAACAAAGAGTTGGCCCATGCCGGTCCCACACCTTCTTTGTTCGATGTCCATGGTGTGGTTGGTAAGTTACCTCCAAAGATGGATGAACAACCTGTTGCATTGGCAACGATCATTTTTTCACCAAACAATTGTGTCAATAATTTTAAATAAGGAGTTTCACCACAACCTGCACATGCACCACTGAACTCAAATAATGGTTGAAAGAACTGTGAACCCTTCACTGTATTTCTGTTTACTCTTGAACGATCTACTTCAGGAATGCTTAAGAAGTAATCCCAGTTTTGTATTTCTTTTTCCTGGAATTCTGTTTTATCCATCATGTTGATGGCTTTATGTCCGGGGTCTGTTTTACTGGTGATGGGGCAGAACTCAACGCATAATGTACAACCGGTACAATCTTCTGTTGATACCTGCAATGTATAAGCTTCAGTTTCTTTATTCCATTCTTTACCAATTGGCGCAACATGTTTAAATGAATCGGGTGCAGTAGATAATAATGTTTTATCATATACTTTCGGACGGATAGCGGCATGCGGACAAATCATAAAACATTTACCACACTGTGTACACAGATCAGTATCCCAAACAGGAACTGCATCAGCAATATTTCTTTTTTCCCATTTGGTGGTGCCGGAAGGAAACTGTCCGTCAACTGGGAAAGCACTAACAGGAAGATCATCACCATCACCTGCCATAATTTTTCCCAATACTTCTTTTACAAAATCAGGAGCATCAGATGGAACAGTTAATTCGAGTTCTTTTGTTCCCACCTGCAGGTTCTTATAATCAATTTCATACAAATGTTCCAATGTAGCATCAACAGCTTCATAGTTTTTTTGTACAACGGCTTCACCTTTTTTCCAGTAGGTTTCGTAAATGGCTTCTTTAATTTTTGCAATGGCATCTTCTCTCGGCAATACATTGCTGATGGCAAAGAAGCAGGTTTGCAGAATAGTATTGATCCTGTTGCCCATACCGGTTTCTTTGGCTACGGTATATGCATTGATCACAAAGAATTTTAAATGTTTGTGTTTAATTTCTTCCTGGATCTTTCTTGGCAACTTCTCCCATACTTCATCTTTATCATAAGGAGCATTCAACAGGAAGGTTGCACCATACTCTGCATCTTTCAAAATATCATACTTCATTAAGTAGTTAAAATGATGACAGGCTACAAAGTTGGCTGAGTTGATGAGATAAGTAGAACGGATCGGTTTTTCACCAAAACGTAAATGCGAAGATGTCAATGATCCTGATTTTTTAGAATCGTACACAAAATAGCCCTGTACAAAAAAATCGGTTTTATCACCAATGATCTTAATAGAATTTTTATTGGCACTCACTGTACCATCGGCACCCAATCCAAAAAACAATCCACGGAATTGATGTTGCGAATCGAGATTGAATGTTTTATCATACCACAAAC
>JANMOR010000209.1:0-10249 GCA_031369435.1 Chitinophagaceae bacterium | reverse complement strand
TGGCGTGCAAGAAAAGTATGTTCGTAATAAGCAGAATTATAAATACCCGGTGTAAGCAGCACAACAGTTGGATTAGAAACGGGCCTTGGAGATAACGCCATTAAATTATTATGCAGTAACAATGGATAATTATTGACCATCCGCACATTGGCATTCGATAACAGTTCAGGAAATAAACGTTTGGTTACCTCCCTGTTCTCCAGCATATATGAAACACCTGAGGGTGTACGCAGGTTATCTTCCAGAATATAAAAAGTACCATCCTGGCCACGGATCAAATCAATTCCTGAAATATGTACAAAAATATTATGCGGAACTTTTATTCCTGCCACTTCACGCATATAATGCGGGCAGGATGAAATCAGTTCAGCAGGTATGATCTTGTCTTTAATGATCTGCTGTTCACTGTAAATGTCTTTAAGAAAAAGGTTCAGCGCTTTTAAGCGTTGCTGTATTCCTTTTTCAACATGATCCCACTCAGCGGCAGTAATGATGCGGGGCAGTATATCAAAAGGGAAAATGCGTTCAATGCCGGCATCATCAGCGTAAACTGTAAACGTAATTCCCTGGTTCATGAACAATTCACCCGCCAGTTTTGCCTTGAGATAAAGTTCATCAATACTATGGGTGCTGATATTATCAACCAGTTTCTGATATGGTGCACGGATGCTGTTATTTTGCTGCATTTCATCAAATAAATGATGATCCGGGCTGTATTGCTGTATCAGTTGATCAATGCTCATATTCAGGATTCAAGGTAATAAAAAAGAGTCGTTGCAAACAAAAACTTGTTTGGCAAACAACTCTGCTTAAAAATAAGGAAGATCAATGACTTTTAGGCAACGCTCATTAAATATTCTTTCAGTTGTGTAAACGATGCTTCCATTTTTAATGATTGTTTTGGCAGATCAATAATTTGTTGTACTGCCTCAGGTAAAGGAATTGGTTGATTCAATACGGGTTCCACCACATCATAAAATTTGACAGGATGTGCTGTTTCAAGAAAAATTCCTTTTTGTTCAGAAGCCAGTGAGCCACCCTTGAAGAAAGCGGGTGACCCACTGTGAGTATTCTGCGTTGTTTCACCTTCGTTGTTCAGGTATCGCTCCAATGCCAAATACCCAATTGCACCATGCGGATCAAGCACATAATTATACTCATCAAATACCCGTTTCATGGTTGCCTTTGTTTCATCATCGGTTATACTTACGCTGCTGAATTTTTCTTTCAACTGTGGAAACTGCTGATGAAACAGTTCCAGTATCCGGACAAAATTGCTGGGGTTACCAACATCCATTGCATTACTGATGGTTGCTACTGCTTGTTTAGGATTGTATTGCTGTGATTTCATATAAGCCGGAACAATATCATTAGTGTTACAGGCCGCAATAAAATGTTGTACGGGTAAGCCACTCATATGTGCTAAGATACCTGCACATATATTGCCGAAGTTGCCACTTGGTACTGAGATAATTGGTGGCTGATCTTTTTCTTTCCATTGTTTGTAAGCAAAGAAATAATAGAACTGCTGCGGCAACCACCTGGCCACATTAATTGAATTAGCTGAGGTAAGAAATAATTGCTTGTTCAATTCAACATCAGTAAATGCCTGCTTCACCATTTGCTGACAATCATCAAAATTTCCATTTACTTCCAGTGCATGAATATTGTTACCGAGTGTGGTTAATTGTTTTTCCTGTACACTGCTTACTTTGCCGCTGGGATACAGGATCACTACCTCTACTCCATTTACATTATAAAAACCATTTGCAACAGCACCACCCGTATCACCACTTGTTGCAACAAGAACTGTAATCTTTTTATCAGCTCCTTTTACAAACTGAGCCAGGCACCTGCTCATAAACCGTGCTCCTACATCTTTAAATGCCAGCGTTGGTCCGTGAAATAATTCAAGAGAAGAAATTCTTTCATTCACTTTCACTAATGGTATGGGGAAGTTGACTGTTTCAGTAACGATGCGATACAATTCATCTTCTGCAATTTCATTTAAGATAAAAGGTTGTATTACACGAAATGCAATTTCTTCATTGCTGATAGATTCAATATTTGTAATCAACTCTTTATCTACCAGTGGAATGGTTTCAGGAAAATACAAACCTTTATCAGGTGCCTGTCCAAGAACAGTTGCTTCTTTAAAAGAGACAATGGGTGATTGTTTATTTAAACTATAGTAGTTCAATTTAATTTATTTAACGTGAATATTGTTAGTACATCATTTCGACTGCAGGGAGAAATCTCTAAATCTTAAACCTGCTTTAATTGAATGCAACCTCTCCTTCGTCGATGTGATGTTCATCATTACTCTATTAGTTGTACTCCCTGTTTTGCAATCGTTGTTACATACGTTTTAAAATCAATTCCCAGCCGGGTGAATATTTCTTTCATGATCAGTTCAACATCTTTTGCAGTTGACTCCTCTTTACTCAACATAAAGATCGAAGGTCCGCTTCCGGAAATGCCTCCACCCAATGCACCTGCTTCTTTGCTTTTGGTTTTGATTTCATCAAAGCCCGGAATTAAAATACTGCGTACTGGTTCTATGATCACATCTTCTAAACTTCTTCCGATCAAATTCGTATCGCCTTTTTCAAAACCTGCAACAAGGCCTGCTATATTACCCCATTGTTTGATGGCATCTTTCAGCAATACTTCTTTGCGTAAAATTTGCCGTGCATCACTGGTCTTTACTTCAATCTGCGGATGAACAACAGTTACAAATAATGCAGGTGCATTCAGCTGTATAATATCCAATGGGTGAATAGAACGGATGAGTGTAACACCTCCCAATATGCAGGGCGTAATATTATCAGCATGTTTTACTCCACTCGCCAGCTTTTCACCATTCATAGCAAACTGCACCAGTTCATCAGTTGAAAAAATATTTCCCAATAAGTGATTGGCAGCTACAGCAGCACCGGCAGCACTCGCCGCACTGGAACCTAAGCCACTACCCGGCTTGATATGTTTTTCAATCTCCACTTCAAAACCAAATTTGTGTTCCATTTTTTCCATGATGGATAATAACACCACACCTGCAACATTCTTTTCTGCTTCTGTTGGAAGATTATAAGAATCCTTATTCATGATGATTACTTTTGGTTCTTCAATCAACTGCAGTTTCATGATATCGTAAGGCTCGGTTAAAGCCATCCCCAGAATATCAAACCCGCAAACAAGATTGGCCACTGTTGCCGGACATTGAACTGTAACTGCCCCCTCTAACTCTCCCAAAGGGGGAGAACCTAAACCCTCCGATTTATTTTGAATCGGTTTATTTTCGTTACTCATGAGTTTTGATCTTTTATCATAAATGACTTTATTTAATCAAGCTGTTTATAAAGTTATCCTTTGGGGATTTAGGGGGCGGTTCTCATAATATCTGCAAACACACCACTTGCTGTTACTTCAGCACCTGCTCCTGCACCTTTCACCACCATTGGTTGTTCTTTATAACGATCGGTATAAAATAATACCACATTATCTTTTCCATACAAATGGTACAGATCATGCTGCGGCGGAATATGTTGTAACCCAACTGATGCAACTCCTTCATTAAAGCTGGCAACAAATTTTAATTTACAATTTTCTGCTTTTGCTTTTTCAAAAATGGCTTTAAAATGCGGTTCTTCTTTTTTCATGGCTTCATAAAAATCGGCAACAGTACCTTTCATACAACTGTCGGGTAAAAATCCATTGCAGGATATCTGTTCCATTTCCATTGGCACCCCTGCTTCTCTTGCCAGGATAAGAATTTTCCGCATCACATCCGTTCCACTTAAATCCAAACGTGGATCGGGTTCTGTATAACCTTCAACCTGTGCCTGTTTTACTACATCAGCAAAGAGTTTTGTGCCATCATAATTATTGAACACAAAATTAAGTGTGCCGCTTAGTACTGCTTCCATTCGATGAATACTGTCACCACTTCGCATCAGATCATTCAATGTGCCGATGATGGGCAAACCTGCCCCCACATTTGTTTCAAATAAATATGGCGCATTATATTCGGCCGAAAGATGTTTCAGTTTTTTATAATTACTTAGTTGTGAAGATGCCGCCACTTTATTACAGGCAACAACTGCTATACTTTTTTCAAGCAATGAAGCATACACATCAGCAATGGCAGCATTCGCTGTTACATCAACAAAAACAGAGTTCCGCAGATTCTTATAAATAATCGATTGAATAAATTGTTGCAGGTTGGCGGGCTCTCCTTTTTCCAAAGATATTTCCCAACTATTCAGATCTATACCACTTTCATTGATGAGCATTTGGCGGCTGTTGCTGAGCCCGGTAACGTTTACCTGCAAACGCAGATGCAGTTCAAGAAATGTTCGTTGTTTAATTAGCTGTGCTATTAATTTCTTACCCACATTACCTGTACCAACAATAAATAAGTTGATTTGTTTTTTGGTGGTTTCAAAAAATTCTTCGTGTAAAACGTTTACTGCTTTACGTACATCAGATGTTAAAACAACAGCTGAAATATTCCGTTCTGTTGAACCCTGTGCAATGGCACGAATATTTACACCATTGCGCCCAAGTGCAGAAAACATTCTTCCGCTGATACCTGTGTGATGACGCATCTGATCGCCTACCAGTGCAATAATTGAAAGGTTCTGTTCAATTTGCAGAGGTTCTACTTTTTCAGAAGCAATTTCATATTCAAATGTTTTGTCAACTGCTTCCTTGGCTTTAACAGCTAATGAAACATCAACTCCTACACAAATTGAATGCTCAGATGAACCTTGTGTAATGAGGATAACATTGATCTGTGCATTGGCCAACGCAGCAAATAAACGACTGCTGAAACCGGGAATACCCACCATACCACTTCCTTCCAGGCTGAGTAATGCCAATGAATTGATACTTGAAATACCAGTAATAATATTGGAGGATTCAGATTTGTTTTCAATCACTGTTCCATGATCAGCAGATGCAAATGTATTCTTGATCCAGACAGGAATATTTTTATTTAATACCGGTTGAATAGTTGGAGGATAAATAACTTTTGCACCAAAGTGTGAAAGTTCCATTGCTTCCTGGTATGAAATGGAAGGAATGATCCTGGCATTTACCACCCATCGTGGATCGGCAGTCATCATGCCACTTACATCGGTCCATATTTCTAATGCGGTAGCATCAACAGCACCTGCAAGAATGGCGGCTGTATAATCTGAACCGCCACGACCCAATGTGGTAGTGATGTTATTTGCATCAGCAGCAATAAAACCGGGAATAACAATTAATTTTTCCGATGACTCTTTTACAAAATCATTGACCTGTTTATTGGTTATTACAAAATCAACAACGGCATTACTGAAATTGGAATTGGTATAAATAAGTTCCCTTGCATCTTTCCAAACAGATGCAGTTCCAGTTGCTTTGAAAGCAGCATTAATGATAGTGGATGAAAGCAGTTCACCATAACTCATCAGTTTATCTTTGGTACGAAGCGATGATTCACCCAGCAAAAAAATGCCGTTACAAATATCTTCAATTTCATTGCAATATTTTTTTACCATACTCAGCACACTGCTTTGCTGTTGCACCGGGATTAAGGCTTTAACGGTATCCAGATGCCGTGTTTCCAGTTGCTTCAAAACATCTTTATAGGATTCGTCAGTTGCAGAAGCTTTGGTTCCGCAGTTGAGTAAAAGATCAGTTGTGCCACTCATAGCACTCACAACAACAATCACTGAAGATTCATTCAGTTTGTTTTTTACAATGTCAACAACCTGTTTAATTGCATCTGCACTTCCCATAGAAGTACCGCCAAATTTTAAAACCAGCATATTCATGAAGATAAACGTTTAATAAAAAAGAGAATTCCTTTGTTCAAACAGCAGCTTTTGCCCGGGGGATAATATGAAAATGTACAATCCGCTCAGCGGATCGTAGTAGTTGTAATAGTATTTGTGCCAGCAATTGCTGATAAAGCAGAGGATATATGTACAACCTGTTTCATGAGGCCACAAGATAAACACGAAGCTTCATGCAACAAGCGTTAGTTTATTATAATTTTAGGGGCAAACAAAAAGAGCTGTATTCAGCAGCTCTTTTAAATAAAGTAGTTCATTCTTTATTGAACAATGAATTTGGAAGTATAAACTGTTTTTGAAACACTGTTTATCACTTTAACCAGGTACAATCCTTTGCTGATGGAAGCTTGTAATTCTACTCCTTCGTATTGACCGGGCCCGTTGATCGTTACTGTTTTGTTTAATAAAATTTTTCCTGAAAGATCCATTACCTGTATGTGATGAATACCAATACCTGTTTCTTCAAAGTTTAACTGGAAACGATTTTCTGTAACAGGGTTGGGATACATAGCAATTTTTTGATTGATTGATGCAAATGGTGAATTGCCTGTAATATATTGTCCTTTGTTGATGGCAGGACGGAGGGCAAGATTGGCACTTGCCAAATCAGAAGCATTGATGTATTGATCTTTACTGAACGCCATTTTTGCATCGAGTGTTTCAAGATCAAGATAGTAATAAGGCTGATTACCAAAGCTGCAACTAACAATTACTCTTCCATCCTGATCAGCAGCCGAACCATTTACATGAAACCCATCGGGTAGTCCTTTGATTGTTCCCATATATGTCGCTATCCTTTCATTAGGATCAAATTTAAATACATGTTTGTTATGTGAAATTACATACAGGTTACCATCAGTACCTGCAACCATATCACCACCCCAACTGCTGCACTGACTATGAATTGAAACGGAATTGCTTTGTGCAGCATCAACCAAATTACCCAAATCAGTAATTACAGGTTCTTTGCCTGTTGAAAAACGAAACACGTGGTTACCATCGTTGGTTAAAGCATAACCATATTTATCTGCTGCAATCACCATTCTTGTAATTTGATTGGCTGGATCATTCATATTGAGTTTACTTAATACCGGTGAACGAAGTGAATAAAAATTGGGGGAAGCAGGCTGGCGTACATCTGCCCAGCGTAATTCAGGAATACGCATGGGTATAAAAAAGAATTGCTGATTTTTTCCATCATAAGCCGCAGCAGCAACCATAGTTGAAGTTGGATAGGGTTCTCTGCCGTTGGCTATCCTTGCTAAAGTTGTATTTGTAGAATAATCAACGATCGGTTTTTTTTGAGTAGATGGATCAAAAACAGTTTGCACCACTTCTCCTTTTTTGGCATTCATCATTTGAATGTTCACCCACTTTGTTTGATTTTCGGGTGAGCTGATGACATAAATAAAAGATGATCGTTGTGCAACTAAGGTGCTAATAGAAAACAGGAAAAAAAACGGGAGTAAAGTTTTCTTTTTCATAATCAGTGTTTTTGAATGAGCATTAAATTTGAATGTAGAAGTTACAATCAATTTTGCCCAATTCAAAGCACCTGCTATTACAATATTATGAGTGGTTACAAAAAAACGGCAGCTGTTTATTGACCGATAAAGCTCAGTGCTTTTTTTACGGTGCCATGTGTAAGCAGCAGATCTTTTGCTTCATCATAATTGCTGAGGCCGCTCCGCAGCATCAGCATTTTTACACCACGGTCGATTAATTTTTCATTGCTGAGTTGCATATTCACCATGCGGTTATCCTCTACCCTTCCTAATTGAATCATGACAGAAGTTGAGATCATATTCAATACCAGCTTTTGTGCCGTGCCGCTTTTCATGCGGGTGCTGCCGGTTACAAACTCAGGACCAACAATTACTTCAATGGGATAATCAGCTGCTGCACTTACAGGTGAATGAGGATTACAACTGATGCTGCCTGTTATGATATTATTTTTACGGCATTCTTCCAATGCTGCTATTACATAAGGTGTGGTGCCACTTGCTGCAATACCAATGACCACATCTTTTTCTGATACATTTTGTTCCAGTAAATCTTTCCAGCCTTCTTCCCTGCTGTCTTCAGCAAATTCAACAGCATTGGTAATTGCTTTTTCTCCACCTGCAATAATGCCAATCACTAATCCATAAGGAACACCATATGTAGGAGGACATTCGCTTGCATCCAGTATTCCCAGTCGGCCGCTTGTACCGGCACCAATATAAAATAACCTTCCACCCATCAGCATCTTATCTGTAATAGCTGCAACTAAAGGTTCAATTTGCTGAATTGATTTTTCAACAGCTGCAGGAACAACACTGTCTTCTTTATTTATATTCTGCAACAAATCCATCACACTCATATCTTCTAAATGACGGTAATTCGATTCCTGTTCAGTGATTCGTATAAATTGATCTGACATAAAAATTGATTAACTGTGATATTCAATTAAACCCTGCATCGGATTTTTCAGAATCCTTCCCAACTGTAATTCATATGAATGACATAAGCTTTTCAATACATCCTTGAAAGCATAGGCCACACCTCCTGTAAAATGCAAAGGATATAACCAGCTTTCACGGTATTTGTACAAATGATTATAGAAAAATTCATTCAATGAATCTTCAATGATATTTTCGATCATGTAATGTCCACGGTTCTCTGTGAGGAATAAAGCAAATGAAGCCATATATCGGTTAGGCAATGCCTGGCGATAAACATGATCAAGTATTTCTAATCGATCAGTATTGTATTTAGCCTGGAATCTCGCCATCAGTTCTTCATCAAAGGTTTTATACAAAAAATGCTGAATCACTTTACGGCCAAGAAAGGCACCACTACCCTCATCGCCCAACACATAACCAAGACCAGGACTGTTTTTTACAATACGGGTTCCGTTAAAATAACAGGAATTAGATCCTGTACCTAATATACAGGCAATTCCTTTTTCATCGCCACACAAAGCTTTGGCGGCGCCCATTAAATCATGATCTACAACAATTTTTTTAGTAGCAGGAAATACTTCTTTCAATGCTTTTTTTACATTCCTTACATTTTGGGGGCTGCTGCAGCCTGTTCCATAAAAAAAGATTTCAGCAATTTTTTCAGTTTTCAGCTTAGGCTTCAATTCCTTTTGCAGCATTTTTACAATTTGCTCAATCGTCATGAGGTAGGGGCTGATACCCTGTGTAAACATGATCTTCTTCTTTCCCTTCAATAAACACCACTCTGCTTTAGTGGCTCCGCTATCTGCTATTAGTTTAATGGAACTCATACCGCTATTAAGTTTTTCGGGCCTTTGCTGTAAATTATTAACATTGAAGCAAAAGCGACAAGGCAATATGCTTTATTTTCATGAGATTTGCAGCTCTTTTATATGAACATATTTGCATGAATCAAAAGAAAGTACAAGTTTGGTTGCCCGTTCTCCTCTCTTTAGCCCTCATGATCGGGATGTTTTTTGGATACAAGCTCAAAGATAATATGGGTGCTTATGGCCCTTCTTTTTTCGGAAAATCGCAAAGAACCTCTTTACAGGAAATATTAGAACTCGTAAAACAGAAATATGTTGACACCGTGAATGTTGATTCGCTTGGATATTTTGCTATCCAGGATGTGCTTAACCAGCTCGATCCGCATTCAGTTTACATTCCCCCGCAACAGGTACAACTCGTAAATGAAGATATGCAGGGAAATTTCCAGGGCATTGGTATTGAGTTTGGGATGATTGATGATACGGTACATATAATGTCGGTTATGGAAAACGGCCCGGCAGCAAATGCAGGGTTGCAGGTAGGTGATCAGATCATTAGTGCTGATGATTCACTTGTATCGGGTAAAAAAAGAGTGTATGAGGATATCCGTAAATTTTTTCGGGGGCCCAAGGGTACTATTTTAAAAATCATGACCCTTCGTGATGGTCAGTCAAAAGAAATCAGTATTCAGCGTGGAATCATTCCTATCAGAAGTGTGGAAGCAGCTTATATGATTGAACAGGGAACGGCATACATCAGGCTCAATAAATTTTCCAGTACAACTTATGAAGAGTTCATGCAAAACATGGAACGCTTGCAAAAAGAAGGAATGAAAAAATTGATTCTTGATTTACGTGGAAACGGTGGTGGAATGCTCGATGATGCTGTGCAGATTGCGGATGAGTTTTTAAGTGGCAGCAAAGAAATTGTTTATACCGAAGGCAAATCATATCCCCGTCAAAATTATATGGCCCGCCGCCCGGGTTTGTTTGAAGAAGGTAAACTCATCCTGTTGATTGATGAAGGTTCTGCTTCTGCAAGCGAAGTACTGGCAGGCGCTTTACAGGATTGGGACAGGGCAATGATTATTGGCCGTCGTTCTTTTGGAAAAGGATTAGTACAGGAACAATTTAATTTAAGTGATGGCAGTGC
>JANMOR010000203.1:0-2321 GCA_031369435.1 Chitinophagaceae bacterium | reverse complement strand
GAAGTACAAAAGAAACATTATAAAATAAAAGCCTGGCTTCCTTCTCCTTGAGGAGAAGGTGTCCGCCAAAAAAGGCGGACGGATGAGGTGAACTAAGTAATATGAGTAGAATAAAAAAAATATTTGAGCAAAAAAGCAGTCATGTACTGAATGTGTATTGCACAGCAGGCTATCCGCAGTTGAACAGTACATTAGAAGTATTGAAAGCATTGCAGGAAAACGGTGCAGACCTGATTGAACTCGGTATGCCGTACAGCGATCCACTGGCTGATGGTCCGGTGATACAGCATAGCAGCACCATTGCTTTGGCAAATGGCATGACGATTGAAACCTTGTTTGCACAATTGAAAGATGCACGGAAAGAAATTCATGTGCCTATCATATTAATGGGCTACATGAATCCGGTGTTGCAATATGGCTTTGAACATTTTTGTAATGATGCCGCAACAGTAGGTGTGGATGGTTTGATCTTACCCGATCTTCCGGAATACGAATTTGAAACAGAATATGGTGCTGTTATCAAAAAACATGGATTGGATTTTATATTCTTAGTTACTCCTGAAACAAGTGATGAGCGTATTAAACGATTAGACAGTTTAAGTACAGGTTTTTTATATGCTGTATCATCTTCATCTACAACTGGCAGCAATCAGAATATGATGGATGTAAACGATTATTTACAAAAACTAAAATCCATGCAGTTAAAAAATCCTGTTTTGGTTGGTTTTGGTATAAAAGACAAACAAACTTTTGATACTGCTTGTGCTAATGCCAACGGTGCGATTATTGGAACTGCATATATAAAGGCATTAGAGAATACAACAGACGTAACAAGGACCACAAAAGAATTTTTAGAAACGATCGTAAAATGAGTGAAGACAAAAATAGCGGAGTGTTGTCGGTTCCCCCTTCAGGGGGCGGAGGGGGCAACATAGCAATTGTAAAATACAACGCAGGAAATATTCAGTCGGTATTGTTTGCATTGGAACGTTTGGGATTGGAAGCAAAAGTGACGGATGATTTTGAAGAGTTGCAGCAAGCAGATAAAGTGATCTTTCCCGGTGTTGGCGCTGCCAAAAGTGCAATGGATAGTTTGAAGGAGAAAGGATTGGATACAGTGATCAAGCAATTAAAGCAACCTGTGTTGGGGATTTGTGTGGGTATGCAGTTGCTGTTTGAACATTCAGAAGAAAATGATACGGAGTGTTTAGGGATTATACCTGCAAAAGTAAAATTGTTCCGCAGTGAAGAGATCAGTCCTGATATTCCGATCAAAGTGCCGCAGGTGGGCTGGAATGATATTTACAATTTGAAAACAAGTCTGTTCAAAGATGTACCTGAACACAGCTACATCTATTATGTGCATAGTTATTATGCAGAAATGAATCCGTATTGTATAGCAACATCGAACTACGGATTGGAATATGCAGGTGCTGTACAGAAAGATAATTTTTATGGTGTACAGTTTCATACTGAGAAAAGTGCGAAAGTAGGAGATCAGATTTTAAAAAACTTTTTAGACCAATAGTATGCAGATCATACCAGCCATTGATATCATCGACGGGAAATGTGTGCGATTAACAGAGGGGGATTATGCCCAAAAGAAAATTTACAACGAACATCCTTTGGAAGTAGACAAGTAATTTGAAGGAGCAGGATTGCAGCGTTTGCATCTGGTTGATCTGGATGGTGCAAAAGCAGGCACTGTCAAAAACTGGAAAGTATTAGAAACAATTACTTCTAAAACTTCGCTCATCATTGATTTTGGTGGTGGTATAAAACAGGAAGAAGATGTAAAAATTGTTTTGAATTCAGGTGCAGCCTTTGCAACTGTTGGAAGCATTGCAGTGAAAGATGAAATAAAGTTTGTCAGCTGGCTACAACAGTTTGGCGCAGAGAAATTCTTATTGGGTGCTGATGTAAAGAATGAAAAAATCGCTGTTGGCGGTTGGCTGGAAACAACCGATATCTGGATATACGACTTTATCGAAAAATATATTAATCACGGAGTGCAGCAGATCTTCTGCACCGATGTAAGTAAAGATGGCCGCCTCGAAGGTCCATCAACAGAACTCTACAAAAACATTCTTCAGAAATTTCCTCAACTGCATTTCATTGCAAGTGGCGGTGTAAGTTCCATGAAAGATCTGGACGAATTAGCTGAGATCGGTTGCAATGGAGCAATCGTTGGTAAAGCCATTTATGAAGGAAGGGTTACATTGAATGAGTTAAAGAGATTAAGTTAATTACTTCCTCCCAAATCTTTTCTTTGCCACTTCAACTAACTGTAATGCATCAGGTGTAAGTTTCAGGGCAAATAT
>JANMOR010000199.1:0-5617 GCA_031369435.1 Chitinophagaceae bacterium | reverse complement strand
ATGACACTCAGTTCAGGAATAATGATGTTGGTGCTATCGAGCCTGCCACCAAGTCCTACTTCAATCACAGCTATATCCACTTGCTCTTTTGCAAAGTATTCAAAAGCCATGGCAACGGTTATTTCAAAGAAAGAAGGTTCAAGCTCATCAATCATAGGTTGAATACGTTGGGTAAAATCAATCACATATTCTTTACTGATCATTTCACCATTGATCTTGATCCGTTCCCGGAAGTCATGCAGATGCGGCGATGTATATAATCCTGTTTTATAACCTGCCGTTTGTAAAACAGCAGCCAGCATATGACTCACTGATCCTTTGCCGTTAGTGCCGGCTACATGAATGGATTTGAATTGATGCTGAGGGTTATTGAGTGATTGGCAAAGTTCAATTGTATTATGCAGATCTTTTTTAATGGCAGCAGCACCAATGCGGCTGAACATAGGTAGCCGTGTAAACAGAAAGTCTATGGTTTGCTGGTAGTTCATTACAACTCAAAGATAGGAGAGAGAATCGTTGCTTATTTATTTCGTCTTAATCAAAATATAAATGGCATACGCAACAGCAGCACCCTGCAAAAACATACCTGCAGTTAAAGCCATTTCAGCAAAAGATAAATGAAGAATTTTTGCCCATGCACCGAAGATGGTGATAAGAAATCCGCACAAAAATAAAATGAGAGGAAACTTAAACTGACGAATCATCAGGTATAATTAATCGTTCACTTTGAAATTGAACTGAACAGTAACTGTTGATTCTTCACTTGATTTATCAAACTGTATATTACGAAGGTATGCTATGATGGCATTGGCATACGCTTGTGTACGGGCTGTAGAGTTTTTACCAAACCCTGCAAACGTTCCTTTTCCTTCTGGCGAAACTTTAATGATAGCATTAATAGTAGCTTTCTCCAGATCACCGTCAAATGAATAATATTTAATAATTTTTCTTGAACCACTGGTTACTCTTGGCCCACCAGTTCCGGTACCACCATTTCCATTATAATTATCACTGTTAGGATTTCCGTTTGCTTTACCCTGATCGCCTGTGCCGCCGGCAATACCCTGGTTACGACTGTTGTTATACGCATCAGCATTATTACCACCTGTTCCTGTACCACCACTGTAAACCGCTTTTGGTTTTTTAGGAGCTGGGGTTGGAGTAACAACTGTATTCGTTACTGGTTTGTTATTTACAACCGGAGGATTGGTTACCGGTTGAATTTTTGTTGGAGTTGTTTTCTTTTCAGGTTTATTTACTTCAGGTGCATCTGCATCATCCCTTTCACTCAGCTCTTTCTCTTTTTCATCTGTAGTTTCTGCAATCTGTTGTTTGGGTGGTGAAGTCTCGGGCATTGATTCGGGAGCTGGTTCACCGGGAACTAATGGCTGAAGATCGCCAAAACCAATATCACTGTTACCAAGATTTACTTCAATCCCTTCTTCCATTACAGGTGGAGTTGGAACTGCCATAGCAATGGTAATAAAGAAAAACAATAACAACAAAGCACCATGTACAACAATTGTAACAGCTGCTGCTTTGAAATTTTTTTGTGATTCGTTAGTTGTATTTGCCTGCATGGTTGAAGCTTGATGTATTAAAATTACTTCTTTTACCCTTAACGATGGAAAACCATGCCAGATTGCATAAGAGATGTGAAGCTTTTAAGAAAACGTTAGCAGTTTATTTAACCGATTTTTTTGTAAAAGGAAAATGGCAACCATTTAAAGAACCAGGCAACTAAGGCCCAACGTCTGGTGATCTGTACACGCCGTTTCTTTTTTTCGATAGCATGATAGATCTGCCTGGTTGCTTTTTCAAGCGGGGCAATCCAGAATAATTTATTTCCTTTTGCCATATCGGTTTGAACAAACCCGGGTTGAATGTCGGTTACTGCTATTTTCTTTTTTAAACGATATGCTTTGATGGCTATAGCTTCAAGATAATTACTCATGTATGCTTTGCTGGCGCTGTAGGCCGGTGCCCAACTGTTGCCACGGTATGATGCAATGGACGACATGCCTGCAATTTGTCCGTATCCCTGTTGTACAAAATAATTAAAAGCATAGTTGGTCATTTCAACAAATCCGTTCACATTAATGAGTGTTGTTGCTTTATCCAGTTCCCAATCAAGTTGTTTACTTGCATCAGCATAACCACTGTTGTACAAAAACAGATCCATGCCGCCCAATTGATTGATGAGTGATTCCAGGTGCTCAATATTATTGCTGCCTGTTACATCAAACACTTCAATGAAAGTGTGAGATGGATATTGTTGTTTTATTTCTTCCAATAGCGCTGCTCTTCTTCCTGTAATACCAACTGCATGACCTGCTTTTAAATACAGCAGTGCCAGTTCTTTTCCAATACCCGATGATGCGCCGATGATGATGATTTTTTTCATAACTGATACAGATTTATCCTGCTGTTGTTTTTCTTTTCAGCAGGTGACTGTTATCAATCAATAAACCTGTTGTTATCAATGCAAAGCTGATGATATGAATATAGTTGATTTTTTCGCCCAAGAGTATAACAGCTTCAATACTGCTGAAGATGGGAATCAGGTTGCCGAATAAAGCTGTTCTGCCGGCACCCATTTCTTTGATGGAACGATTCCAGAATAAAAAAGATATTACAGAAGTTCCCACTCCGAGATAGAGAATAACTGAAGCTGTTCCCCATGTCCATACAACAGGTTGGCTGTAATTTGATTCAACAATAAATGCAGGTACAAGCAGGACTGTACCAATAGCAAACACAAAAAATAAAAACCCGATAGCTGATATTTCAACCGGTTTTTTTCTTGCAAGTATATTGTAAATGGCAAAACTCAATGCTCCCAATAAAACCCAGGCATCGCCTTTGTTAAATTGTAAATGAAACAGGTTTTGAAAACTTCCTTTGCTTAATAAAAAAAGAATACCGCTGATACAAAGCAGAATACCAACTACCCGACGCCATTGAATATGTTCTTTTAAAAAATAATGTGCAAGGATCACCGAAATAATGGGTGATGATGTAGTACCGATCAATGCAAGATTAATAGCTGTGGAAGTATGCCCCGCTATATATACAAATGTATTAAACAGGCTTACACCAGTTAATGCTGTCCAGAAAAAATAAGCTTTGTTTTGTTTTACAACGGACCATGCGGGCAAAATATGATTCCATGCAAAAGGAGTAAGAATAACAACAGCAGTAAGCCAGCGGTAAAATGCAAGTGTTATTGGAGGAATATCTTTAATAACAGCACGGGCCACAATAAAATTTCCACTCCAGATGATCGTAGCAGCAACAGCTAATACTATTCCAAGTAAAATATTATTGTGAGGAGCTGCTGGCTTCATTCATCAAATATAACAGAATGAGTTTTATTGTGAACCATGTCTTATTGCACCATACCTGTCCTTCAAAGCCTCCTGACTTCGCATAGCGTTTAATGAAATGTTTCCTGTTTGAGTAAAGGTTTTAATTTCCACAAACCAAACAATGGTCCGGGTGCCAATGCCAGCAATATATAAGGCGATTGAGAGAAAGCTTCAAAGAAGAAATTTAAAACATAAATGGCTGCAACAGTAATGGAAAAACCAATACAGGTTACAATCGTTAAAGCAGAACCTTTGTTTTCAGCTACGGCTGTTTGTGCAACAATGGAAGAAAACTGTGGCGAATCTGCAACAACTGAAAATCCCCAGATAAATAGAAAAGAAAAAAACAATACGGGTGGTAATGCAAAACTGAATGCGGCCAATAAACAACAGCAAAAAGAGATCAGCATTGCAGTAAATGCAACTTTTGCACTTCCACTTTTTATAGTGATATATCCACCTGCAACACATCCAACAGCACCAACAGCAATTATGGCGAATGACCATAAAGGAATATTCAAAGCATAATTATTCTTTTGTGAATAAACGGATAAAAGAACAGGAACAAAAGCCCAGAACGCATAGAGTTCCCACATATGACCAAAGTATCCAAAAGATGCAGCACGGAAATTTTTAAAATTGAAACTTGTTTTAAATGCAGCAAAAGAATAGTCAGTCCCTTTTTTATGAAAAGGTCCTCTGGTAACAAACAATAAAATAATAAAACCGCCTGCAGCTGCAACAGTTGAAGTAAAGAGCAGCACATGCTTCCAGTTATAATTCCAGTTGGATTGTTTCAACAGGTGAGGAAAAGCAGTACCCAACACCAAGGCACCAACTAAATAACCCAAAGCTTTGCCCAATCCTTTTTCATACCATTCTGCGGCAATCTTCATCCCAACCGGATAAATACCTGCGAGGAAAAAGCCAACAAAGAACCTGGACAGTAATAATAAAATAAAATCCTGTTGAGGTAAGAGGATGAGCAGATTTGCGGCTGCAGCTAAAAGTGATGAAACAAAAAATACAACAGATGGTTTATAACGATCAGCGATTGCTGTAAGGGCATATAAAAATGTTCCTCTGATAAATCCAAGGAGAACTGATGATGTTATAATTGCCAATGCATCCTTCTCCAGGTGAAATGATTTACTGATCTCGGGAAGAATGGCATTGCCACTAAACCATAAACACGTGCCCGCAAACTGCGACAGTACAATTAAGGGTAAAATATAATTGGGGCGGTTCATTAAATGAACATGAACTTACAGAAACTATATCTATTTCTATCAAAGCTTTGTAAACTTTCTGTACTTGTGCAAAGAAAGCTGTCTGACGTTAGCAAAGCCCTGAAACTTTTTGTTAATGAAAAGGGATGACAGCTTTCAAAAAGCTTTCATCCCTGCTGTTGTTAATTAAATCTTTTACCTATGTGCAAAATCCATTTCAAAATTTCCTTTGATACGTTCAATAGGCGGATTGAAATAACCAAACTTCAGATCAGGAAATTCTTCACGGATGAGTTCCATGAATTGTTTTACTCCCATGATCTCACTGGTTTCTGTAATACCAATTTTTCCAAGGTACCAATCAGGATCAATATTAAAATTGCGCCACTGGATCATTTTTAAACCGGTTTCTTTTATGAGCTTTCTTAAAGCTTCATATTCTTCCACACTATCTGTCATGCCGGGGAATACAAAATAGTTGATGCTTGTCCAGCCGCCAAAACTGTTCACAACTTTCAAACTTTCAACAATATCTTCAAACACATAATTATTAGGACGATAGTAGGCTTCATAAATATGTTTCCGTGCACTGTTGGTACTTACACGAATAGAATTGAGTCCGGCTTCGCATAAAATTTTTACCGCATCAGGTTTAGAACCATTGGTATTTACATTGATACTTCCTTTTTGTGTATGCCTGCGTATTTCAATGATCGCATCTCTCATCGTTTCCCACATCAATAATGGTTCACCTTCGCAACCTTGTCCAAATGAAACAATAGGATAGGGGGCTGTTTCTAAATGCGGAACAGTGAACTCAACAATTTCTTCGGGAGTTGGTTTAAACGTTAATCGGTCCTGCGGACTTTGAATATGTTCTTCCTGCGGTTGAAATGAAATACATCCAATACAATTGGCATTACAGGCAGGCGAAACAGGAATGGGGCATTCCCATCTGCCTAATGAAATATTTCTTGCTGCCGGGCAATTATAAGTTTGGCAGCAATTCTCCATTAAATG
>JANMOR010000195.1:0-3689 GCA_031369435.1 Chitinophagaceae bacterium | reverse complement strand
TTATTTGCCTGTAGATTGAAGTAACCAACCTGCGCCATAAAATTAATTTTGTTTGAGGGGGGGTACAAACTATTATTTCATGTATTTTACGACAGATAAAGGATGCCCTTTAAGTTAAAACACATACCTGTAAAGGATTTTAGAAGAACTTAATTACGATGCCCAACCGTTCAACAGATACGACGTTTCAACTGGTAAAATCGCTGGAAAAGAGCGAAAAACGCAATTTCAAGCTATATGTGAAACGAAACTCAGCCGATTCAAACCTGAAGATCACCCAGCTGTTTGATGCGATGGACAAAATGGATCAATACGACGAAGCCACTTTATTACGGAAAAACAAGAGCCTCCAGAAGCAGCAGCTTTCCAATTTAAAGGCCCATTTATACCGTTCGATCCTCTCCAGCCTACGCCTCATCAAGCAGGACGATAATATCACTATCCAGTTGAATGAGCAGATGGATTTTGCCCGGATCTTATATAATAAAGGACTGTACCTCCAAACCCTGAAAGTGCTGGATAAGATGAAGGAGCTGGCAAAAGAATTTGAGCAGATCACTTACCTGCAGCAGATCCTTTTTTTTGAAAAAAAGATTGAAGGATTGTATATCACCAGGAGCATCCAGAACAGGGCCGAAAAATTATCAGTAGAATCAAATGCGATAGATGAACAGTTATCAAATATTTCAAAGCTTTCTAATTTATCATTACAACTGTACAGTTGGTACATCAAAAACGGAGTTGCCCGTAATGAAGAAGAAGGCGATGAAGTAAAACAATATTTCGAAAAACATTTACCCCTGAACGCTGAAAAGCTCACCGGGTTTTATGAGCTGTTATATCTCTACCAATCGCAATGCTGGGTTGCATTCATCAGGCAGGATTACCTGCTCTACTTTCGTTACACACAAAAATGGGTGGATCTGTTTACAAAATATCCTGCTATGATTGAAGCAGAAACGGCTCATTATATCAAAGGGATGCACAATTTAATGAGCGCCCATTTTGATGTGCAGCATGAAAAAAAACTGATTGACACCATTGAGCTGTTCGAAAAATTTACGCATCGTAAAGTGGTACAGCAAAATGACAACTATCGTATTCTTTGTTTTACTTATCTCTATATTGCCAAGATCAATCAACATTTCCTGGAAGGAACTTTTACTGAAGGTTTGCGCCTGGTTCCACATATTGAAGAGAAGCTGGAAGAATATGAATTGTTTCTCGACCGGCACCGTGTACTCACTTTCTATTATAAAATAGCCTGTCTGTATTTTGGAAGCGGCCACAATGAAAAAGCGATTGAATACCTCAACAAGATCATTAACTGGAGAGTAGATCTGCGGACCGATCTGCAATGTTATGCCCGTCTCCTCCATCTCATTGCACATTATGAACTAGGTAATTATGATTTGCTGGAATACCTCATCAAATCGGTTTATCGTTTTATGGGAAAGATGAAAAACCTGAGTGCTGTAGAAGAAGAAATGTTCCGGTTCTTACGTCAATCATTTAAATTATCGCCCGATCAATTTAAACCGGCCTTTGAAAAATTGTTGCAAAGTATACGCCAATATGAAGGCAACCGTTTTGAAACAAGAGCCTTTGTTTATTTAGATGTGATCAGTTGGCTGGAAAGCAAGATTCAAAACATACGGGTGCAGGACATTATTCATGAAAAGTTTAAACGAAAAAAATAAATCATCTTTAAAAAGGCCAGTACCGAAACAAAAACCAACCTATTAGTCAGCTATTAAAATTCTAGTTTTCTTGAACAACTTAACACACTATTGAATTTTTTCATATAACATAACTCATACAGGCATTTCATTAAAGTACATGAATGCAATCTCCTTTCTCTGAGTCAGTGCCACTATTTAATACTTTGCTCAACCTTATTATTAATCTAATTTAACAGATGTTGGGATATCCCTTATTTCAACCTTATTCTCCGGCTCAATCATTTTGCCATTTTTGAACTTTTCTCTCACACGAAATTCTCCATCTCTCCATATATATATATATATCAAATCATGAGAGTTTGAATAACGATCTAGTATTCTTGGATTTCTTGTCAAATTTTCAGCATTTGTTTGCTTGCTCTTTTTATAAAAAGTAACCGTGTATTGTGTAAAGGTCGCAGCATCCAGAGCTTTTACATTTTTAGCAAAACTATCAATTAACAATTCGTTCTTTTTGTTAGATCGATAACCGCTTATTAAAAAAGATTTCGATTTAAACCGCAGTATCTTGCTATTTCGTATAGAAGTATCGAAGTTATCTAACATCTCAAGATGCTCAAATGTTAATGCTTCTTTTTTAATAAAGCATCCCAAAAGAAAAAATGATAATAAAATACCTGAACAAAACAATAAAAATTGACGCATAACTGAGTTTTTTTTATAAATGACCGGATATTCTTTTTCGTACTGTTATTTTTGTATTGTAAGGTACAAAGCCCCTTGTATGTTGTAATAACCACCAACTTGCAAACCCATCGTGTTTATTTTGATAAGTTAATGCATCAAGCTTGTCTAATCCAAAATGATCATAAACGACTACTGTAACATCTGCTTCCCACTTTCCATTTGTAAATAAATAAAAACCGTCTAAACTAATTTCGCTGTACTCGGTATCATTAATAAGTATCTGCAACCCGTTCGTCATGTTAAAAAAACCATTAAATATCGGGCGGACTTTATCCATATTAATTTCCGTAACGTCATTAATATTGCCTTGTTTTTGAATAAGCTCACCTTGTAACCTGTTTCCAAATAACTTGAGAAAATTCACAAAGGCAGAGCTATGTTCCACTTTCTCATTCAATACCGGATTTTGGTAAACAGTTGTTGGTGTTGTATTTGTTTTAAACCTTTCAATCATTGCACTGCCCACTGTTGCCAATTCGCTATCCCGAATGGTGCACCAGTAAAACAAGTTGGCCATATTCGAAAACAAAGCGTTGTTATCTTTAGCTACTTCGCTTGACAGTATACCCGATACATTACCTGTTGTACCGTATTGCATATCTTCAGTATTATTTCTATTTGTTGTTTTACCAATTATTCTACCGGGTTGTTGTGGGGGCGTTTGTGGTATATCTTAAACAGTTATTCCATTATCAATAATGGGATCATCCGGTGCGTTTGATGTAGATGTAATGTTATTAAAGGATACTCCCGGATATTTTTCTGGGTAAAGCCTTGTAAGAATTATATATTTTGATTCTTCGTTAAAAAGGTTTGCAACTAAGTATCTATTAATCTCTGCATTCAGTTCATTATGGCTAAACAATAAATAAGCTTGTTGAGGGTCTAATTTTAAGTTTTGAATATTAGTATATAATTCAGGGTAAGTTCCCTCAATACATAATTGATTAAACCAAAAGGTAGACCAGCCCCAATTATTATAACGTATAATGTTTTGATCTAAATTAAAATTTAAATATTGAGCATCGGTCATTAAATATTGAATCTGCTCTATAGCATTTACTTTCCTTTCAATAGAAGTAAAGCTGCCGTCGGGATTATGAATATAGGCCCGTGCCGCGCTCCACTCCGTAGAAGCTCCCCTCGCAGCCCACGGCGATGTCCCTATACCTCCTCTCGTCGTTCGTCGTGGCCCAGTCGAATCCCCTGGGGTCGTACTTCAGCACCCTCCCCGTCGTCGAAAGCGCGAAAACCCTGCCC
>JANMOR010000184.1:0-3249 GCA_031369435.1 Chitinophagaceae bacterium | reverse complement strand
CCATCAATGCGGAGGTGTGTATCACGCCAGTACAGTTGCCCTTTTTTGTTGTTGATATATTTATCACTCACATTAATGCCCCCCACAAAACCGGTTTGCCCGTCAATCACTACGATTTTTCGGTGGTTGCGGTAATTAATGCGATTGGCTAATAAATAAAAATGCACTTTGTGAAAAGGATAAATTTCCACCCCAGCTTCCTGCAGGCGCTTTACAACTTTCTTTTTTATAGAAGGGCTTCCGAAATCATCATATATAAATCGTACCTGTACACCTTCTATTGCTTTTTTGATCAATAACTCAATGATTGTTTTGCCAATTTCATCCTGTTCATAGATATAATACTCCATATGAATATGATGCTTCGCTTCCTGCAATGCCTGTATCAGTTCGGGAAATTTTTCTTCTCCGTTCAATAAAAGTTTTATTGAGTTATGACGGGTTAATGGACTGTGCAGGTCTTTAATGAGCATGGCAGCCAGTTCCGCATTACCGCCCTGCAGATCCTGCAGCTTTACTGCAGCTTCGTTATAACAAAGAATTTTCTTCTTCAGTTGCTCCAGCAATTTATGATCCTCACCGGATTTGGAAGTATATAATTTTTTTCTCCAGTAATTGATACCAAAAGCGATATAAAAAAGCATTCCAAATAATGGAACAAAAATGCACAACAGAAGATATGCAAGTGTTTTGGTGCTGCTGTGTGTTTCAAAAATGATGCGCAGGCAAACCAGCAGGAGGCAAACAAGGTAGATAGCCAGGATGATCCAACTCATATAGTTTTACAAATAGGGGTGATTGTTTTTTTCATGATCATATTTTAGCCGCTGATTTTAATTCAAAAATTTGTTCATGCTATTTGTTGGCCAGCAGCTTAATATCTTTTACTTCCAGCACTTGTTTATCGTAACCTTTTGTTACGGCATGAATCATTGCCAATCCAATTTCATGCAAAGAAGAAATATAATTCGGGCTGATTGTTTTTATGACTGGTAATAACCACCCGAAATATTTATAATAGGGGAGTGTATTCTTTAAACCTTTCGTGGGCTCTATAACACCGGGGCGAAAATTATACACCTGTTGAAAAGGCAATTTCATTAAATCTTTTTCAGTTTTTCCTTTTACTCTTGCCCACATCATTCTGCCTTTTTCTGTACTGTCGGTACTGGCACCAGAAATATAACAGAAGGTCATATCCGGATTTTGTTTTATCAGCAGTTCAGCCATGTTCATAGTTAAGGTATATGTTAACCGATAGTACTCAGGCTCTTTCATGCCAAAGGATGAAACACCCAAACAAAAAAAACATGCATTGTAACCACTCAACAGTTCCTGTATTGGAAACAGGTTATGAAAATCGGCATGAATGATTTCTTTCAGCTTGGGATGTGTTACTCCGCATGGCCTGCGGTTGATGACCAATACCTGTTCTACATCATCATGCAATAAGCATTCATGTAACACGCCTTCGCCCACCATGCCGGTTGTACCGGTGATGATGGCTTTGATTTTTGTTTGTTGCTGATTTTGCATCTTGTTCTAAAATTAATTGATTTCGTAAAACGAATACGAGTTTTGTATAAATAAAAACCCCCTGAGTTGTTCAACTCAGGGGGTTAACAGGATGCCGTTGCTGCTATAGTTTATTATTAGTTCATCTGGTTATCATCAGCTTCCACTCTGTTGTTTTTGCGTTTAAACAACGAAGCATCAAATTTACCAAAACGATAGTTAAAGTTAAGGCGAACAAATGTAGGGTCTCTTCTTCTCCAGCTATACTGATCAAAATATTGAGAAGAAGAATAAACATTATTTCTACGGGTACTCAACACATCGCTCCAGTTTAAAGAAAAAGATGCTGTGTTCGCTTTAATTTTAAATTCTTTACGTATGCCTAAATCAACATAATAGTTATCATCAATATAACCCTGTGTTGTTGACAATTGTTGCCCGCCCATAAAACCACCGGGTCCACCACCACGATTGCCTCCACCACCTCCGCCTCTGCCGCTTGAAACAGGGAGGATGGATTTGGAATTATAATCACCACTCAGTTGCATGCTCCATCCTTTCTTCAAACGAAACGTGTTGTTCAGTTTAATAAAATAGCTGGTACGTTCATTTTCAAGATCGGGTAAAAGAATGCTGCCATTAATTTTAGAATAATAAATATTTGCATTGTAGTTGATCTCCCACCATTTGGTAATGGTATTGCGGAACACTAATTCAATTCCTGTGGCATAACTGCGTGTAGCATTAATATATGTACTTACTAAAGCTGAATCATTACTCTCACCTAATTTCTGGTAACTCTGGTAACGGGAAATTAAATTGTTGGTTTGCTTGCCGAACAGGGTTACTAAAAATAAGTTGTTCTTTTCACCATATGTTTTTTGATAAGTGAGTTCCAGTGAATTGGTAAACTCCGGCTTCAGATCGGGGTTACCTGTCTGGAAATTGAAGATATCACTGTAATCCGTATTGGGTAATAACTGGAAGAAGTTAGGACGGTTGATCCGGCGGCTGTAATTCAACTGTAAATCCTGTTTACCTTTAAATGATTTAGAAAGAAATGCGCTTGGGAAAAATGCCAATGGAAACTGGTTGCTGTAACGGGTGCTTTTGCCAATTTGCTCACCATCATATTTTGAACTTTCAACTCTTAAACCAACCTGGTAATTCAAATTTGCCTTTACCAGCTTTTGTGAAAAAGAGGTATAAGCTGCATGTACATAATCTACATATTGAAATTCGTTACTTATAAGTGGGTTATATACGCCATTATAATAATTCTTCTGGAAACTCTGGAACCAACGGATCTGTGAGCGAAGACCACCTTCTAATTTCATATTCTCATTTAAAGGATCGCTGTAATCAGTTTGTACAACAATTAAGCTGTTATTACCACCTCCATTAATTCCCTGCACAAATTCCGGAGAGATGGGAGCCCACATATCATCAAAACGTGAACTGAAAATATTCTGATCATTTACACTGCGGCTTTTATTATAGTTTACATCAGCCGTCCATTCTTTGCCCGGTTTTGCATACAGATGTTTGTAACTGATTTGTCCACCTGCATTACGAAACTCGTTAACACCTTTGGTAGAACGATCTTCATAAATACGCTTCAATGTTGGTTCAGTTGTATCGTAACGAATGTTGTTTTGATCAGTGAAATCAAAGTTGCCTCCACCAAAAGAACCTGATAAAGTAATGGTGTTTCTGTTATCAATTAAAAAATCA
>JANMOR010000151.1:0-2059 GCA_031369435.1 Chitinophagaceae bacterium | reverse complement strand
GGTATAGCATATGAAATACACCCATGCCCCTGTAGTCTTTGTGAACACAAACCTGGCCCATTACATAAAAAGAATAAGAGTGTATTGGTTGGTTGTTATAGAGGATATTGTTGAATGATTCAAACATCGGTACCAGAACAGGAATAAAGTTTTTACACTCTTTTGTCATCACCAGCGCATAGGCAATCACCTTGTCTCCATCCTTTACAATTACACTGGGCGACAACTCATGCATTTGCTGCAAAACATTGAATGAATGTTGTACTGTAACAAAGCCCTGCTCTTTTTCTTCTGCAGAATCATTTTGTCCTCTTAAATATAATTGTTGCAGATCAAGGATCTGTTGCAGTTCATCAACGGACGATACAGTAGTAACAGTTAATTGCATAGCAGAAATAAGATCAATGTAAGATTATTTATACTCACCGAAAACAGCTCTCAACTCATCGGCTATTTCGCCCAATGTACATTTTTGTTCAACCGCTTCAATAACAGCCGGCATCAGGTTTTCACCGCTGGAAGCCCGATCATTGATCGATTGCAGGCAATGATCTATTTTCCCCGGGTCACGGTTATTTTTTAAATGGTTGAGTTTTTCTGTTTGTATGGCCCTGATGCTGTCATCAATTTTAAAGCCCGGCGTTGTGTTTTCTTCTTCAACTTCAAATTTATTAACACCCACAATAATTTTTGAACCATTTTCTATATTCCGCTGGTATTCATAAGCACTGCGGGCAATTTCTTCCTGTATAAATCCCTGTTCAATGGCGCTTACACTGCCTCCCATTACATCAATTGCTGCAATGAGTTCCCATGCTTTCTGTTCAATTTCATCAGTGAGTGCTTCAACAAAATAACTGCCTGCTAAAGGATCAACTGTATCAGGCACTCCGCTTTCAAATGCTACGATCTGTTGGGTGCGTAAAGCAATTCTTGCGGCCTCTTCTGTTGGCAAACTCAATGCTTCATCATAACCATTGGTATGTAATGATTGTGTTCCTCCCAATACCGCAGCCAGTGTTTGAATAGTAACTCTTGAAATATTATTGAGTGGTTGTTGTGCGGTTAATGTGCTTCCGCCTGTTTGTGTATGAAAGCGAAGCATCATTGATTTTTCATCTTTTGCTCCCAATTCTTTCATCATCTTTGCCCACATCCTTCTTGCTGCACGAAACTTGGCTGCTTCTTCAAACAAATTATTATGTGCATTAAAAAAGAAAGAGAGCCGTTTACCAAACACATCAATATCCAATCCTTTTTGTAACGCTGCTTTCACATATGCTTTGCCGTTAGCCAATGTAAAGGCAATTTCCTGTACGGCTGTGCTTCCTGCTTCACGGATATGATAACCGCTGATGGAGATGGTATTCCATTTAGGCAAATCCTTACTGCACCATTCAAAAATATCGGTGATGATGCGCATGCTGGGTTTGGGCGGATAGATGTATGTTCCTCTTGCTGCGTATTCTTTTAATATATCATTTTGAATAGTTCCGGTAATTTTTTTCAGATCAGCACCTTGTTGTTTAGCCAACGCAACATAAAAAGCGAGGAGTATAAAACCAGTTGCATTGATGGTCATTGAAGTGGAAACATCTTCCAGCCGGATATCTTTGAATAGTGTTTGAATATCTTCAATGCTGTCAATAGCAACACCAACTTTTCCTACTTCGCCTTCACTCAATGCATGATCACTGTCGTAACCGATTTGTGTTGGCAGATCGAACGCCACACTTAAACCCATTACACCCTGGCTCAATAAATAATGGTATCGTTTATTACTTTCTTCTGCAGTAGAGAATCCTGCATACTGTCGCATGGTCCACAGTTTACCCCGGTACATATCGGGCTGCACACCACGGGTATAAGGAAACTGGCCGGGAAGTTCTGTTGCTGCTGCAGGAGGCAGATCAGCGGCGGTATAAAGCGATTTCACTTCTATACCTGCATCAGTAGTTCGTTTCTGTTCTTCCATAAGCAATGATCATTCGGTTTATAATCTTAACCCATCAGCAGCTTGGCTTCTTTGTTGATCAAAGCAGCAACAATCGGTTGAAGC
>JANMOR010000138.1:0-2894 GCA_031369435.1 Chitinophagaceae bacterium | reverse complement strand
TTTTAATTGCGTCAGCATTTCATCAATCATTTGTTTGTGCAACACAGGATCATTGATTCTTTTTTTGAGCGAATCAGTTCCTCCTGCCAATGCCCAATCGGGCAAACGCACACCCAGATTGGTGCTGCTGGCGGTGTAAGGATATTGATCAATGGTTACATCATATCCCTGCTTTCTTGCAGTTTCAATCAATGATAAGGTTTCTGCTGATCGTCCCCAGTTAGCAGGACCACTTAATTTAAAATGAGAGATCTGAACAGGAATGTTGGCAGAGCGGCCAATGTTGATCGCTTCATTAATAGCATCCACTACTCCGTTTTCTTCATTACGGATATGCGATGCATAGATGCCATAAAATTTTGCGGTTTCTTTTGCCAAACCAATTACTTCATCTGTATTGCTGTACATGCCCGGCAAATAAATCAATCCGGTTGAAAGACCAACTGCTCCTTCTTTCATTGCTTTTGCAACAAGTACTTCCATTTGTTTTTGTTCTTCCGGTGTTGCCAAACGGTTGTTTAACCCCATCACCATCCGACGCACATTGTTATGCCCCATAAGTGAGGCAACGTTGATAGAAGTGTGCATACTGTCAATTCGTGTAAAGAATTGATGCAGATCATCAGCCGAGCCACCACAGTTGCCTGTTACGACAGTTGTAACGCCATCATAAATATAATTGTCAGCTGTAGGCCGTTCAAAGATGCTTCCTTCAATATGGCCATGCACATCAATAAAACCAGGTGCCACAATCAATCCTTTTGCATCAATGATTCTTGTAGCAGTTGCAGTAATTGTTTTTTGAATCAGTGCAATCTTTCCATCTTTTACTGCAACATCTGCATAGTACCAACTGTTGCCTGTGCCGTCAATGATTTTTCCATTGCGGATAATGACATCATAAGCCTGTTGCGAAAAACCAATAAAGGGAATCAATAAGAAAAACAGCAGCAGTTTCATGTGCAGATAATTTTAATGGAAGATAAATGATTTGAAAGATGTTCAACCCAATTCAATCGCCGGGTCCCAGAATCGTTTTTCAAAATCAACAACTGTATCGTCTATTACGTTTACGCCATCTTTTTTCAATAACTCTTCCATATGTGTTGGCGTATTAAAATGTGCTTTGCCACTAAGCATTCCATTGCGGTTTACTACCCGTTGGGCAGGTACTTTCGGTTTAACATTATGTGCTCCATTCATGGCCCAGCCCACCATACGTGCAGATAATTTTGTGCCGAGGTAAGCTGCAATTGCACCATACGAAGTAACACGGCCCTTGGGAATCTGCCGCACCACATCATATACGTCATCAAAAAAGGAATATTCTTTTGCTTTACCTGTCAGCGGCAGTTGTGTAGTCTTTTTGGTTTTCATCTTTTCGTTCTTTCAACAACAAGGTACGACGTGGTTCTGAAACATTTTCATAACCAAACGGACAATGCCTGCATCCATGACCGCAGCAATACCCTCTTTCTTCATGATATTTGGCGGTGAGCACCATGTTATCATGTTCATCGTAGTAGAAATCTATACCTTCTGAAAATTTGTTCATCTTTAATGATCTGTTAGCGTTGTAAAATCAGTAAACCATTCAGTCCTCGTTTTTGTTGCAGAATGCTGCAATAAAATTATTCTTTCTCTGTATCAAACACCCATTGTTTTAGCAAAGCATCATTTTCAACCGGCAACTCCCCAGCAGGGAGTGAGAAGGAGATATAATGAATCCGATTGCTCTGTGCAATATCCAATCCTTCATAATGCGTTTTGATCTTCAGTTCATCATTCAATTCGTATGTATGATAAAGATCATCTGTATCACTGTGTATCTGCAATGCATTTAACGCAATCACTTCTTTGGTGAAACGATACAATACAGGTGAATCTGTTTTTAAATGAATGATTCCGCCCGGTTTTAAAAACTGCTGATACAAACGCAGGAACTTTGGATGCGTTAAACGCTTTTTATGTTTCGATGAACGTAACTGCGGATCAGGGAAGGTGATCCATATTTCATCTACTTCATCTTTTGCAAAGTATTCTGCAATACGATCGATCTGTGAACGGAGAAAAGAAATATTCGTTAAGTTTTCTTTCAATGCTGTTTTAGCACCCACCCAAATACGGTTGCCTTTTAAATCAACACCAAGAAAATTTCGTTGCGGATACAAACGGCCAAGCCCAACTGCATATTCTCCTTTGCCACAGGCAAGTTCTAATGTAACAGGGTTCCCGTTTTTGAAATGCTTGTGCCAGTTGCCCGGCATATGCTGCGGGTATTGTAATACGTTAGCGAATGTTTCAATTTCTGAAAACCGGATCAGTTTTTTTTGTCCCATAAAACGGCAAAGGTAAAGCCTCTTGTTCTTTTTCAACTAAAGAAACCATGAGTCTGTTTTTAATTGAAGCAAAAACAAGGTATATTTAAATTCTCCTTTCCCTGCTGAAATGATCTAACCACTGCTTTCGCCTTAACCTGAATTTTGTAATCAATAAAACCAACCAATATATGACCAAAGTAATTGTGCTTGGAGGTGGTGTAGCGGGAATGAGTGCAGCTCATGAATTAATTGAACGTGGATTTGAAGTGGAAGTATATGATCGTCATAAAATGTATGCCGGAGGTAAGGCAAGAAGTGTACACATTAAAGTACCGGGAGAAGAAAAAGACCAGCCATTACCGGGTGAACATGGCTTTCGTTTTTTTCCGGGGTTTTACAAACATGTTACGGATACTATGAAGCGTATTCCGTTTATTAATAAAGACGGAAGTAAGTCAACGGTTTATGATAATCTTACACCAACAGAAAGGGTGATGCTGGCAAGAAAAGGAAAGAGACCCATTACAACCATTGTAAACTTTCCCCGTTCTTTCAGCGATTTAAAAGCAGCTA
>JANMOR010000016.1:0-3072 GCA_031369435.1 Chitinophagaceae bacterium | reverse complement strand
CCCTGTCCTTTGATATCATGTGTATAACCTACCACCGCACTTTCCACTACTCCTGCATGCATATTAATTGCATTTTCAACTTCCGCAGTTCCTATACGATGACCACTTACATTCAATACATCATCTACCCTTCCGGTAATCCGGTAAAAACCATTTTCATCTTTCAATGCACCATCACCTGTGAAATATAAATTTTCATAGGTAGCAAAATAATTTGTGCGGCAACGTTCATGATCTCCATAAGTTGTTCTGAGTATTGCCGGCCAAGGAGCTTTAATACAAAGATTTCCTTTCAGCAATCCATGTTCATCTTTTTCTGTTACTTCCTTTCCATTTTCATCAACTAAAACTGGTTGTACGCCCGGCATGGGTAAGGTTGCCCAACTTGGTTTGGAAGGTGTTATACCCGCAAGATTACTAATGAGGCAACCGCCGGTTTCAGTTTGCCACCATGTATCAACTATAGGACATTTCTTTTTACCAATATGTTCATCATACCAATGCCATGCTTCTTCGTTGATAGGTTCACCAACTGTTCCTAATATTTTTAATGATGATAAGTCTTTCCCTTGTAAAGGATCTAAACCAAAACCCATCAAACTTCTGATGGCTGTTGGTGCTGTATAAAGTATGTTCACTTTGTGCCTGTCAATAATATCCCAGAACCGTCCGGCATCGGGCCAGGTAGGAATGCCTTCAAAAATAACCGACGTTGCACCTGCACACAAAGGGCCATATAAAATATAACTGTGACCCGTGATCCAACCAATATCAGCAGTACAAAAATGAATATCACCGGGGTTGTATTGAAATGTGTTGACGAACGTATAAGTTGTCCAGATCATATAACCTGCACTGCTATGCACAACACCTTTTGGTTTTCCAGTTGATCCGCTGGTATATAAAATGAACAAAGGATCTTCTGCATCCATTTCTTCTGCAGGAAATGAAACCACTCCATTTTTTTCTACCTGCTGTTCGGCATGTTCCATTTCATCTTCCCACCACACATCTCTTCCTTTAAGCATTGAAACTGGCGTTCTTGTTCTTGTATATACAATTACTTTTTTTATTGTTCTGTTGCCAATGAGTGCATCATCAATTACACTTTTCAATGGAATGTCTTTTCCTCCACGGTAAGCACCATCGCAGGTAACAATAAATTCTGCCTGTGCATCATATAATCTGTCTGCAATACTTTGTGCACTGAAGCCACCAAAGATGACACTGTGTATGGCACCGATTCTTGCACAACCCAACACCGCATAGGCCAACTCTGGTATCATACCCATATAAATACAAACACGATCCCCTTTTTTCACCCCATTGTTGATGAGTACCTGCGCAAACTGGCAAACACGTTTATGTAAACGATTATATGTAACAACCCGTACTCGTTCATCAGGATGATTGGGTTCCCAGATGAAAGCAGGTTTATCACCCAGCTTTTCTAAATGACGATCAATACAATTTTCCGTGATATTGAGCTTCGCTCCTTTGAACCATTCTATTTTCGGTTCTTTGAAATTCCATTCCAGCACTTTATCCCATTTCTTTTTCCATTGAAAGTTTTCTGCAACGTTTGCCCAGAAACCTTCCGGATCATCAACACTTTGTTTATAGGCTGCTTTATATTCGTCGTAAGATTTTATTTGATATGGATAGCTCATGATTGATTTATTACCGTTCTTTGAAACACAATTTACACAAGTAAAGAAAACCACAATTCATTAATTTCAAACAATGAACCAAAACAAAGGAATCTGGAAAGTAATCGGCGCTTCTTCATTAGGTACACTCATTGAGTGGTACGACTTTTATATTTTCGGAAGTCTGGCTACTGTTATTGCCAGCCAGTTTTTTCCAAAAACAAATCCAACAGCCGCATTGCTCAGTACATTGGCAACTTTTGCTGCAGGGTTTATTGTTCGTCCCTTTGGTGCATTGGTATTTGGAAGATTGGGCGACTTGATTGGCCGCAAACATACTTTTCTGCTCACACTAATAATTATGGGAGGTGCAACTTTCGGTATTGGATTAGTACCGAGTTACGAAAGCATTGGCTTTGCCGCACCAATCATCGTTTTGGTTTTACGTCTGTTGCAGGGCCTTGCTTTGGGGGGTGAATATGGTGGCGCTGCAACCTATGTTGCAGAACATGCACCTGCTGACCGACGAGGCTTTTATACTTCATGGATACAAACCACAGCTACATTGGGATTATTTGTTTCGCTTGGTGTGATCTTATTAACCCGACATAATCTGGATCCTGATCTTAGCAAATCAATTGCAAAGTTTAATGATTGGGGCTGGCGGATTCCTTTTTTAGTTTCGATTTTGTTAGTGGTGGTTTCGATCTATATCAGGTTAAAAATGAACGAATCGCCTTTATTTGAAAAACTAAAAAAAGAAGGCAATGTTTCTGTTAATCCTTTAAAAGAAAGTTTTGGACATAAAGCCAATTTAAAAATGGTGTTGCTGGCATTGTTTGGTGCAACCATGGGCCAGGGTGTGATCTGGTACACCGGTCAATTTTATGTTCAGAGTTTTTTAGAAAATCAATGTCGTTTGGATTTTGATCAAAGCAGGATGATTGTATTGTGGGCCATTGTATTTGCAACTCCTTTCTTTGTTGTGTTTGGAAGCCTGAGTGATAAGATCGGCAGAAAATGGATCATGATTGCAGGTATGCTTGCAGGTATTTTATTTTATCGCCCACTCTTTTCTGTGTTTGTAAAAGATACCAATGCCAGCGAATGGATGAAACAGGATTTAGTGTTGATACAATCGGACACAACGGTTGCAACTGAAAACAGTCTCCAGTTAAAACAAATAAAAACTCAATACAAAAATCATTACGGAACAAACTTTACAAAAGTTGAAACTGATACCATCCGCCAGGGTACTGCTCAACCCATCTCTACAAAAGATGCAAATCCAGCATTCATCAACAAGAAACTCGGCGTTGAGAAATACATCAAATTTATTTTCCTTGTCTGGCTCATGATTGTATTTGTTACGATGGTGTATGGACCTATTGCTGCCTTCCTTGTAGAAATGTTTCCAACAAAG
>JANMOR010000776.1:0-5550 GCA_031369435.1 Chitinophagaceae bacterium | reverse complement strand
CGTATCACAGCTGCAGCATAGGATGTAACAGCAATCAAAGCCATTAATGGAATGACTACTGAAAGAAGGATCAGTTTTTTCATTAAAGCCTGTTTTTTGAAGTTACTTTAACTTAATACATTATTCTTCCTGGTAAAAAGTTGCGATATTATAATTGCCTTTTTTGAATTTTAATAATTTTTGTTGCAGCTTCTTCCTGTTTTTTTCAAATCCAAGATAGTCGGTTGGCTTACAATAAATACTACCATCATGATTAAGTGTAACCGTCGTTTCTCCATAAAAACTATTTGTTTTTCCATTGTAACAATTCCACTCGCCAAGGTTATCCCAAACAGGTTTGTAAATAGGGTCTTTAAATTTCTTTCGCATTGGAAAACCGGCAAGATTATAACTGGCAGTAAAAATACCCGGGCCTGTCATTACAAAGCTTTCACTCCCGTAAACAGTTGCATCATTCAACAGTGAGCTTAAACGCATCATAAGCAATTCACCATTCATTTGTTGTTCAGGAAACCCTTCAACTGATGGGAATGTGTAAGTTGCTCCTCCATAACAGGATCCAATACCTATAATTGTATTCGTATCACAAAACATTGAAATAATTTTAAATGGAGCTGATAAAATGGTATCCATTATTGTTTCTGAATTGAACTCGCTTTTACCAACATCAAACAGAGCCCTCCTTTTACTAAAATGTCCATGGCTATCGAACCAGATATTCCCAATCATCGCCTTTCTTTTTTTAAGAACGGCGGTAATACGACTGGCCATTTCGGGTGCCGATTCTACAAACATGCAATACATTTCGCCTTTATGTAGTATGTTGGTTACACGGGCCTGTAGTTGAGCACTTATACTGGCAGGATCAAAGCCCTTAGCTCTTACAGAAATAAAAAAATTAATCCTTTTTTTTGGATATAATACTGTTTCCTGCGCATAAAGAAAGCTTATTCCAATTTCCATTATAACAATCATAAAAATGAACCTTTTCATAAGCTGTTATTTAATTATCAGATTTTTTTAAAAAAATAAAAACTGCGAAAAAGGTGAATTTCATTGGTTGCTATTTATCAGTTACCAAAGACTTCTGATAAAATTTCTAAACTGATCTTTGTTTCCATTTATCCAATACCTTTTACCAGACCTGCCCGCTACAACTGCACCAGCTATAGCCCCTACGGGAACGGTAACTAACAAAACATTTACGGCAGCAGACCTGCTTGCAACATCTGTTTTACCTGCAATAAGCGGAAGTGAACCTGCAGCTCCACCAATAGCCATCCCTTTGGCAATTCTTCCTTTTTCTTTCAGTGTTACCTCTTCAATACGGTAATAATAAAAATGAACAGATTTATATTTTTTCCCTTTTCGCCATTCCTTCCATTTGCCGGGATAAGCAATAATTGATGAGTCGTTAACCGAAAGCAATAACCCTTTAAAAGAATTTCCTTCCTTTGTTTTTAGATGAATCCTATGGCTTGGACTCTTTTTATCCGAGGGGTTTATTGCAAAAACCACATTAAATAAAACAGCAAAACATAAAAGCAATTGTATTTTTTTCATAACCTTACTTTTAAAGTGAGTGATGGAACTACTTTATTGCCGATGGCCAATCTGTTCATTTGAGGAACGAGCTGGTTGGTAAAGGAAATTGAAGCCGCTTTCCTTTTATTTTTAATTGAAGAGACAAAAAACGGAATGCTTGTAAGGCTGGCCACTGTACCCACAAGCATAAGTGTTAACCCGGCATCTATCTTTTTTTCATTTGGCCGGGGTGCATTAGGATCTGGGTTGATGACATTAATAAGCCTTGCTGTTTCTTTTAATGAATTAATGGCACCAATACTGCCAAGGAGGATACCGCTTCCTAATAAAATCCAGCCTCCGGTTTTTTGAGCTTTGCTTATTTTCAGGTAATCCTTGCTGGTAAGTAGCTTTACAGTGTCTTTTGAAATTTCCTGTGCGCTGCTTGTTTTAAGAACAAAAAACAGCAGTAATAGTAATGTTATTTTTTTCATTTCCTGATTTTAATACCAAGCTATTATCTCGAGTTCCAAAAAACAATGAGCAACTTGTAAACGTCTGTTTTCAATTGATAATATACCCTAAACCGGGTATTACCTGTTTTACCAGCGAATTTGTTCAACTGTCAACCGAAACAGACATAATGCCAAATACTATTTGATACGATGAATTGAGTTTGTATCTTAAAACTATAAACAGAAAAGAGGTGTTTGGTTAAGAACAAAATGGCTTCATAAAGCAAGAAACAACTTGATTCAGGTAACAAAAAATATCAACCTGTATTGGAAATGCCAGCTTTTAGGCTGGCTTGTATTTATGCTTGTTGCATATTCCTTTAATGGCATTATATACGGAGACTATCTTGAATTTACTCCATTTGCTATTTCCATTTTTCTTTTCGGGTTGGTTTTTTCTCACCTGTTAAAAATGGTCATCAAGAAATTTGGATTACTAAAAAAACCCTTTTCGGTTCAGGTATTCTATTTATCCTTATTAACTCTTTTGTTTGCATTTGGGGGAACATATATATGGATGAAAGTGATGATAAAAACAGGGATCTGGATAATTGAAAACAATGGCAACGGACGCTATGCAAATTTTAAAAGAGAATATTTTTTCAACCTGTTCCCGGTTTTACTAACTCTTTCAGGATGGGTGCTTATTTATTTCTTATTTCATTATGTAAAGGGAGTTCGAAGGGAAGAGCAATTAAAAACACAGTACAAATTACAGATGATAGAACTTGAGGCGAACGCACTACGTGCCCAAATGAATCCACACTTTATTTTTAATTGCCTTAACTCTATCAAGGCTTTAATTCAAACTGATGAAAAAGGAAAAGCTATAGATTATCTCACAACATTTTCTAAACTCATCAGAACCTTATTACAGAATTCAGATAAACGGCAGATAAGTCTTTATGATGAAATAGAAACCTGCAAACTATATACTCAATTAGAGATCATGCGTTTTGGAGGAAAGTTAAATTGCAGTTTTCAGATAGAACCAACCCTGGATCTAAAATCAGTTATGGTACCTGCATTAATCATTCAACCTTTTATTGAAAATGCAATCTGGCATGGCATCGTACCAAAGGAAAACGGAGGAACAATAAACATTAGTATAATGCAACAGTCTGATCAGATTCTTTGCGAAGTAGATGATGATGGTATCGGCCGCAGGTTATCGCAACTTAACAAACCTTCTGATTCCCTTACACATGAATCTAAAGGTGTTCGCCTGTCGCAGGCAAGATTAGATCTTGAAAGAGCATTGAATGATACAAGTACAGGAATTCATATAATTGACAAGTACGATCAGGGTGTACCTCTGGGAACAAAAGTAATTCTGGCCTTCAATCTTAATTAACATGATCCGATCTATTATAATTGACGACGAACCACAAAATGCAGTATTACTTAAAAATGATCTTGCAGCCAACTGCCCTGCTGTGCAGGTTATTGCTGTTTGTCATTCAGCAAAAGAAGGAATTTTGTCTATAAAAAAAGAAAAGCCCGATCTGGTTTTTCTTGATATTGAAATGCCATGGATGAATGGTTTTGAAATGCTGGAGATGCTGGATGAAATCCTTTTCAATATTATATTCACAACAGCACATGATCAGTTTGCGGCTAAGGCTTTCCGTATAAGTGCAGTTGATTATTTATTGAAGCCTATTGACTCAACCGATTTGAAAGCCGCTGTGAGTAAAGTAGAAAAAAGAATGGATCAGCAACAGGGTAATGCCAACATTGAAAATCTTCTTAGAAACATTAAACAACCTACAACAGAACAACGTATTGCTTTGCCCAATAAAGATGGTTATGAATTTGTTGAAGTGAGCCATATCATTTACTGTCATGCCGAAGGTGCATATACAAAGGTGTTTCTTGATAATAAAAAGCATATACTTATTTCTAAAACATTAGGTGATATTGAGGAGCTGCTTCCCAAAGACCTCTTTCAACGCATTCATCATTCAACTGTTGTAAACATTCAGTTCGTTACACATTTTATCAGAACCGATGGTGGATATATAAAACTTCAAACAGGCGAACAACTCACCGTATCCAAATCAAAAAAAGAAGCAGTAATGGCACGTTTAGGGCTTAAGTAATCAAGCATCGGCTAGCAATATTTGCCAGGCCTCTTTTACTTTACCTTCATCAAGCAACTCTTTTGCATACCTGTGTAATTCTTTGTCCATCTCGTCGGGATTGATGGAGAAATATTGAATAATATTTTTCAATCTTTCATCATAGAACGTTGCATCCACAACAGGATAATCATGCACATTTGCCAGCTGTGCAAGATTATTTCCGGTTAAGATATTACTGTTCCGGATTGTTTCCGGTAATGCATCTATACCAATACCTATCTGCGTATTTGGCTTTTCAACATGAAAAAGATTACTCTCATCCACTTTGCAATACCAGTCGCCGCCCAGCCTTGCAATATGATGCAGTTTGCGTTGATCGATCATTGTTTTTTCTTCATTTAAAATGTCTTCATCAATATGCAACAACAGCACTTCACAAATAATGAGGTTGCCTGCGCCACCTTCTGTACCCAATGGTTTTACTTCAAGCACTTTGCATTCCATCTTTATTTTGCTTTCTTTTACCATGGGTGGTTTAACAACGGTTGCAGCTTCCTGTGTAAACCCTGCTTTCAAAAATTCATTTATGCCTTTTGGGAATTCGCAACTTGCCAAACTTACCTGTTGTACCATTTCATAATCAACAATATTGATCACCACCTCGGGCACATCCAACACATTCTGCAAAGTATGCTTCGTTGTATTATCTCGTACCCTGCGTGCAGGTGAAAACACAACAATAGGCGGATGTGAAGAAAATAAATTAAAAAAACTGAACGGACTCAGGTTCACATTTCCTTCTTTATCGATTGTTGAAGCAAAACAAACAGGTCGAGGCGCAACAGCATGTTGCAACCATTGTTGTTTCTGCATGGGTGACGATTGCGACAAATCAATAATCATATTATATCTTTTTAACACAGAGAAACTCCGTGGTCTTTATGTCTCTGTGTTTAAATATTTTTTTTCTTCGCTAAAATTGAAAACTCATCTTCCTCTCTCACCATCGTATTACTTAATTTTCCCAAGCCATCAATTTCCATTTCAACCACATCGCCTTCCAGCAACCATTGCTCAGTATAATTGGGATCGTTGAGTTTACCTGTTCCATTTAATTCTAAAAAACATCCTGTGCCAACAGTACCACTTCCAATAACATCGCCGGGATAAAGATCAACACCATAACTGGCACGTTCAATAATTTCAGCAAACGTCCAGTTCATTTCAGCAACATTACCTGCACTTACCTGCACTCCGTTTACCCAACACTTCATATTTAAATTCCAGTTCAACCCCACATGATTTTCTTTTGGCGGTACAACAAACTCTTGCAGTTCATCGAGCGTTACCAACCACGGACCAATTGCTGTTGAAAAATCTTTTCCCTTTGCCGGACCAAGATTCAGCAGCATCTCTTCCATTTGTAA
>JANMOR010000792.1:0-6814 GCA_031369435.1 Chitinophagaceae bacterium | reverse complement strand
CACCATGGCGCAATCTTTACAAACAGGTGGCATTTTTTTAATTGATTATCTCAATACACATTATGTAGAAAATCACCTGCAGTATAAAACTGAACTTAAAATGGGTGATGTAACATTTTATATTACCCGCTGGCTCGATGAAACACATTTCTACAAAAAAATAGTTGTGGAAGATGAAGCAAACCTGGAAGAACCTTTAGAGTTTACTGAAAAAGTTGCCAAGTTTTCGTTAGGCGATTTCAATGATATGCTGGCCTTTTATGGTTTGCAGATACAGGAGGTGTTTGGCAGTTACCAGTTTGAAGCTTACCATGTAAACAACTCTCCACGGTTGATCATCCTTGCAAAAAAAACCAGGTGATCAATTCTTAACTTTCTCTTTTTGATTATTGAGCAGCATCCAGCGGCTCGACTCATACAAAGCAATTGTTTGAATGGCCATCTGCTGTTTTGTTTTTGTGTAGTTAGCTGCACTAAGTAATGGAGCATTAAAACGTACAGGCACCAATGTATCTTTTTGAAGATTCATATTAAGGATATAGTAATAATCATTATTCACCATCCCGATCTTTGCTTCATCGTGATGAATAATAAATGCAAAATCTTTTCCCTCGCCTTTTCGTAAAAGATCCCTGCCAATGGTTGTGTTGGTGAATGGTTGATTCAACAGCCCGGCTATAGTTGGCAATACATCAACCTGGCTAACTGTTTCAGTTCTTTTTTCAGGTTTAATCATTCCGGGTGCATAAAACAGCAACGGCACATGTTCATCAGATAAACGTTCATTGGTCCATGCATCAGGATAAAATGCACTTGCATTTCCTTTTACACCATGATCGCCTACAAATACAAACAGCGTATTGTTATACCAGCTTTGTTTTTTTGCATTTTCCATGAATTGTTTCAGGCAATGATCAAAATAGAGGAACGCTTCATATTCTTTCTGCGAATCAAATCCATATTTCTTTAACAGTTCTTCGTTGATCAGCGTGTGGTTAATTGCTGCATTGTCTTCTTCAGGAATCACAAAGGGGCGGTGATTATCTGCTGTTTGAATAATACTGAAAAAAGGTTGCTGCTGTTCTGTTAATACCCGGTTGGCTTCTTTAAACAAATTCATATCACTGATGCCCCATACATTAAACTGCGGGCTCTTGTACATGCCTTCTTCAAATAATTTCAATCCTTTTACATTATTAATAAGTAACCCTTTGAAATTATTAAACTCACTGTTGCCTCCAATAAAATAAAGTTTCTGGTATTCAGTAAATGCATTGATAATGCTGTGCTGATTCAATGCTTCGGGATTTCGTGTTGAGAATTTACTCAGTTGCACATCGGGTATTCCTGTAAGCAACGCAAACACTCCTCTTGCTGTACCAAAATGCGGAGAAAAACATCGGTCGAACAATAATCCTTCATTCGACAGTTGCTGAAAATAAGCAGTGGTATTTAAAGGGTTACCACTCAGGCTTGTTTTGTACATGCTGAACGATTCGCACAAAACCAACACTACGTTCATTTTTTTTGCCGGTTCCCTGAAACTTTCATGTCGTTGAAAATTGAGCAGTTTGGATTGCTCAGGTAATTGAAGCAGGTCTTTCATTGTTTCAAACTGGCCCTTAGCACTTCCGTCATCTGCAAACGGTTTCCGAAAACGGAGCGTTGTAAAGAAATTCTCTAATGGGTTTAATGCGAGATAGGCTTTAAAATTATTTCCCAGTCCAAATGCATCTTTCCATAACAATAAAGGCTTGGCAATATTGCTACCGGTTATGCCAATAACAAGCAATAACATTAACCAGAAAGTGCGTAGAGGTTTAAAAGGAGAGTCAAGTGAATAATCTACTTTTTTATGTGTGCGATGAAAGAACCGGTACAATAACCATATAATAAAAGACAGTACTACCAATATCCAAAACAAAGGATACGATTGCCAGATCATGTTCATGGAAATGACGAAGTCTTCCATAAAATTCAAGGCACTGGCATTCAATCTTGTTTCTACATAATCAAAATGTCCAAAGTCAGCACCAAAGAAAAACAATAAAAAGCTGCTCATTATAACGAGGTAAAGAATCCAGATGCGGCGCAGTTTAATTGATCTGAAGGGTGAAAACTTAGGGAAGCTTCCCACTATCAATAAAGGAGCAAGTAAAATACAAACCCAGCGAACATCAAACCTTACTCCCATCAAAAAAGAGGGCATAGCATCAGCAAAAGAAACATTGGCAGGATGAAAAATAATAAATGTAAGCAGCCGCATGATGCTGAATATCATCATGAAGAAATAGAACAATTTTAAAACCCAACGGGAGGTTGGTGGCAATTGAAAGCGTTTACCCATTTTCCGTAGCAAGTGCGCTAAAATAGAAAGATTTCGGTAGTTCTGGTTTTATTTCCATAAACGGTTGGTTATATTTGACGCAACATGTTGAAATCCTTTATGCAATTGGACCGTTCCCTCTTCTATTACATCAACAATCAATGGAGTAATGATTTGTTTGATGCGGTAATGCCTTTTATACGCAACCAGTATGTTTGGGCACCGGTTTACTTATTCTTACTGGTATTTGTATTCATGAACTTCCGTTCCAGATTCTGGTGGTGGGTATTGTTTTTCATTGCCACTTTTGCATTAACTGATCTGCTGAGTGTACAGGTAATTAAACAACTTGCAGAACGACCAAGACCATGTGTGGACGGTATTGCCTCCCAAACAGTTCGCATGCTAATCCCCTGCAGTTACAGCTACGGCTTTGTTTCTTCGCATGCGGCCAATCATTTTGGCATTGCCATGTTCCTGTTTCAAACCATGAAACATTTTTCAAAACCATGGATATGGCTTGTAATGTTGTGGGCTGCTATGATCTGTTATGCACAGGTATATGTAGGTGCACATTTTCCATTTGATGTTATTGGTGGAGCACTGCTGGGTTTATTCATCGGTCATAGAACAGCAACAATTTTCAACAAACAATTTGTTGGTTTACAAGTTGGGTGATTGTTGACTATTTTACAGTAAAATAAGCACTTGTGCAAAGCTTCGTAGATTTGCAACTTTAATAAGATGGACATATTAATATTATTTTTTCTGATTTTCCTTAACAGCTTATTTGTAATTGCCGAAATCACATTGGTTTCAGCCCGCCGCTCCCGACTTGAGATGTATGCAGCTAAGGGCAGCAGCAGTGCCCGTACAGCGTTAGAACTTTCTGAGAATCCTGAAGTTTTTTTATCGGCAGCACAGATCGGTATCACCCTCATCGCCATCCTTACGGGTGTTTATTCCGGTGAAAAATTTGGGAAAGATCTTGCACCTGTAATTGAAAAAATTCCCTTCTTAAACGAATATACAGAAGGGATTGCTACAGGTATTGTCGTCGTGATCGTTACCATCCTTTCGATTATTCTCGGAGAACTTATTCCAAAACGAATTGGGCTGAGGAATGCAGAAAAAATTGCCATGGCTGTTGCCAAACCAATCAAGTTTTTTGCAAAAGCAGTTCACCCGTTGGTATGGTTTTTAAACAAAAGCACAAACCTGATCTTTCGTTTATTCAATGTAAAAACTGTTTCAGATAATCATGTAACCGAAGAAGAGATCAAGGCCATCATCAGCGAAGGAACCGTGCAGGGAACTATTGAAGAAGCTGAACAGGAAATTATTGAACGGGTATTTCATTTGGGCGACCGGAATATTACCTCGCTCATGACCCACCGCAATGATATCATCTGGTTCGATTTAAATGATAATGAAAATTCAATTAAAGAAAAGATCATTGGTGAACCGCATTCCATCTACCCCATTTGTGATGGCAACCTTGACAGCATCAAAGGAATTGTTTCCATTAAAGAAATGTATGTTGCAAATGATTTTACAATGTTCAAAGATTTAATGAAGCCGGCCTTGTTTGTTCCTGAAAATAATTCTGCCTACCAGGTATTGGAACGGTTTAAAGAAGGGAAAGTGCACAGTTGTTTTATTGTAGATGAGTATGGAAGTGTGGAAGGAATGATTACACTCAACGATATACTGGAAGCAATTGTTGGCGATATTCCTGAACCGCATACGGATGATTATCAAATAGTGAAAAGGGACGATGGCACCTACCTTGTTGATGCACAAATTCCTTTCTATGATTTCCTTTCCCGTTTTGAAAAAACCGAATGGATGAATGAAGGTGAACGGGAGTTTGATACACTGGCCGGGTTTATTTTACATGAGCTGGAACGTATTCCGCATACTGGTGAAAAATTTGACTGGAAAGGTTTTACGTTTGAAATTGTTGATATGGATGGGCACAGGATTGACAAAGTAATGCTGCATGTACCCGATGGAGTTGGGGAGGAAGAATAATCAATCAAAGCTCTTCATCAACAGGCGCACCAATTATATAAACCAATGAACTGCATTGCTCCTTATTAAACAGTGCATTTATATTCGACTTGGCTCCATTCCAGATTGCTTTCAATAAATTTCCATTACTGTTTTTTTCACTTAACATGGAAACATAAAAACTATCTAACCACATGGGTTTGGTTGAAAGAACCTGTAAACCATGTCGCTCCATGAGTTTACGCATTGATTGTGGGGAGAAATGATACAAATGTCTTGGCACATCATAAGCTGCCCAGTTTTCCTGATAAACAGCTGCATCTTTACTTGTATAGTTGGGAACAGCAATAATAAGTTTACCCTTCGGCGCCAATACTTTTTTTAACTGTGCGATGTATTCATCTAAACGATGCACATGTTCCAGCACATGCCACATGGTTATTGCATCATAAGTAGCATCCGGAAGCATGAATAATTCTTCAGCCGGATAAATATCGCTGTTATATTTTTTTAATGCAAAAGCTCTTGCTGCTACATCCGGTTCCACACCAACAACATTCCATCCCGCCACAACCATTGTATGTACAAAAGAACCTGTGCCGCTGCCAACATCCAACAACATGCCTACAGCCCTTCCTGTTGCATTCCTCACCAAAGCTTCTTTGCTCATCATGGTAAAAGTTCTGGCTACATGATACAGGCGGTTAATGATTCCTTTTTTAGAATTACTGTGTGAAATATAATTGCTGGATTGATAGTATCGCTGAATGGCAGTTTCGCAGGGAATATTTTGTGTAAACCGGAGACCACAATCTTTGCACTCAACAACAGGGAATAGCTCCTTGCTAACAGTAAAATCTTTTACTTCCAGTATTTGTTGAAGTGATTGGCTTTTACAAACAGGACATCCCGTATAGTGAACAAGGTGGTTCATAAGCAGTGAAGGTCGGTTTTGGGTAATGGTCTATTGAATTTTATATAAAACGGGCATTTCTTTTGTTTTCAGTTTGCTGCCGTTTCCCTGGCTGCCCCATAAGCGGGCATGACCGGCTGCAAAAATCCAAACAAGTACAAAACTAATCAAGAACAATGCCATTGCAAAGATCCAAAACAAATTGAGTTTTTTCCGCCGTACACCAAACAGTAATTCTTCCATTTCTGTACTGGTTTTTTCCTCTTCTCCCACACGTACAAAATGCTCCTTGTTTTTACGAATGATCTTTTCGGCTTTTACCGGCTCCCCGATAGCTGTTTCAAATGCTGATGTGAAATGCAGCAATTGGTTTTCATCTTTTGTAAAGTTGCCTATCCCAACCCACTCCACTTCTTGATTACTGTTTAATGTACGTTGAAAGTCGGCTAAAAAGATTTGCAGCTTCTGTGATGATTCTTCTTTATTGAGATGTAGTTCACGACAGATCCATTGTTCAAATGCTTCATCCTGCCTTGCTGTAGATGAAAAATGCAGAACAGCTTGTGGTGCATGTAAAAGCCTGTTGGGAAAATCAAGACGTGCAGGTAATTGTTCAACGGTAAAAGTGCCGATGCCTTTTAATGAAACCTGTTTATTGAAAGAAAGATACTGCACTATCAGATCAACCATGCTTATTGCTGCTTTTGGTCAAAAGTAAGTTTTATTCCTGCAAGAAAATTAAAACCTACTGCGGGATAATTGTGCCAGCGTTCATAGGCATTATTAAATACATTATTGAACTGCCCCCAAACGCTTACAAATTTATGCACCCTGAATTCAATGCCTGCATTCAAATCAAACACAGAAGGCAGCCTGCCTGTATTTCCCATATTATCTTTTAAATAAACCGGTCCCTGCCATGCATAGAGATCACTTTTAACCATGATCTTTTTTGCAGGTTGCCATCTTAATGCAGCGGTTAACTGCAGAGGAATTACATGAAATGCTTTTGAGTAGGTTTGACCAAGGAAATTATAGATATCAAATTTTGCACTTGCATTAAACTTATCCTGTAATACAAAACCCATTTCTGCCTGCCCGTGAATACCTCTCAACTTACCTTCCTGCAAAACTGTAAACACACCCGGTTGAATATGATTGGAAAATAAAGGAAGATTCAGGTATTCAATATAGCCCGCAGCTACACGATAATTAAATGAGTTAGCCAGTGTTCCCTTAAATCCACCATATCCTTCTGTAATTCTTGTATTGAATTGTGAAACTGGTTGATTGATCCAGGGATTTTGTGAAGCAAGGAACTGATAGGTATTCTTGCGAATATGTGCTACCCAACCTGCAGTAACAATTATTTTCTTTTCCTGTAAATGAAAATCAAGCAATACATCAGGTAAAACATTCAGTTTACTGTTATCCCATGTGGGGCGAATACCTGCCCTGATTGCCAGCTTGGATGTTTTAAGCATGGCTGCTGCATTGAAGAAAAAAACATTATTACTATACGATGCACTATCGGTGGGCGTATAGGTTGTAAGATCGGCATT
>JANMOR010000741.1:0-6945 GCA_031369435.1 Chitinophagaceae bacterium | reverse complement strand
AGGGAAAAACATGGAAACTGTTACTTCCTTCAATAGAAAATAAGGTGTTCAATTTATTTTTTTCAGGCAATGTGATTTATTCAATAAAAAGAGAGAGAGTATGTTTAAAAATCAGGTTAACAATTGTACAGTTATTTTCATCGAAGAGTTTTTTTTAACAAGACGCTACAGGATTAGTACCGTTTGTACTTTTACCGCATGAGCAAGAATACAGGAAACAGTACCATTATAGCCATATCTTTGTTTACTGATGGGAAAACATGAAAAAATGGGAAGAGAATACCCTGCAGCCATAAGTAAATAATTCACTAATCTAAAATTTAATTGTATGCCGAAAAAGAACACTGAACCCAGGAAGAATAAACCTACAAAAAAGAAAAGCTCAGCACAGAAGAAAGCGGATCCAAAGAAAAAAGCACGTTAAGTTCAAAACGCAGAGAGCCCGGTTAACAGCCGGGTTCCTTATATAAAGTAATTCACAGATAGTGGTGAACATCGCAAATGCTGAACAATGAACCGAACGTACAACAGTGCCCGGTTCATCGGGATCATCCCCCTCTTGCGCAGGCCTCCGGCCTGATGCCAATACGTTACTCAATTCTAAAATTCAGTAACTTTCTTATATGAGCTCAAAGTATAAGTTTACAGATAAGAATGCTACATATTTTATTACAGCTGCAACAGTTGATTGGATAGGCCTGCTTCAGTAAAGGGATTAATCATTTTAAAAAATGAAAAATGAATATGTTTAAAATTATCTTTTGGACTGTAACTACAGTTGCAATATCCATCTTAACAACATCTTGTTTGAACAATAAAAATCCCAAAACAATGACTGATACAATTCAAAAAATTACACCTTATTTATGGGTGGAGAAAGATGCCAAAGCTGTGGCCAATTACTACTTATCCATTTTCAAAGATGGTAAGTTGAAAGATTTTCGCAAGTTCGATAGTGACGAAAGTGGAAATGATGCAGGCATCGAAACTGCTGTAATAGAAATAGCAGGAATGGAGTTTAGCATCTTAGCAGCAGGCCCGTTATTCAAATTTAATGAAGCCATTTCTTTTGTTATCAATACAAAAGACCAGGCTGAAACGGATTATTATTGGGAAGCTCTTACTGCTAATGGTGGTGAAGAAGGATCTTGTGGATGGTGTAAAGATAAATATGGGTTATCCTGGCAGGTAGTACCAACTGAATATTTTGAATTAATACATAGCGCTGATCCTCAAGTAAGGGAAAAAGCAATGAAGAATACATTAAATCAGAAAAAATTGATCCTGTCAGAACTTAAATGAATTAAATAATACCGGCTTAGAAGTACAAGACAGAATTTGGATATGAATAAGAATTATAACCTAAGCCGTGTTTCGTGTTTCTACAAATCATTCACATCTTTTATATCCTTTCTGGCAGTTGCAATATTGGATGATACCTTCAAATAAAAAAAGATTTCTCTCATCTTGTTTTGTTGAGTTAACTTGTTTTAATATAAGAAACGCAAGGCTTGTGGCCAAACACCTGCGCCAGAAAGAAACTGCACAATACCCTTTATGTTAACGGCTATTTAATACGACCTTATGCAAGAAGAAATTGAAATAATTCATTGTTCACTTTGTCATCCACTTGACAGAGATGAAACAAAATACCAGACTGATATGATGGCTACAAGTTGTAGTTGGAAACAAAGTTTGGATGACAATAACTCTCTTCAAGAAAGCCCGTTAACCGGACTGATCTATTTCGTTACATTAAAGCCGCCTGTCAAATTTTGGTTGAATATGGATCTATGGTTGTATTACGACTGCCCACTGGTATCTATAAATGGTTATGAAACGGAGCAGGAAGTAGAACAGTCTAAATTTTGTTACGGAAAAATTACTTCTATTATCACACATAATGAATCAGGTGCAACAGTGGAATTTAAAATTAAAGAAACACTAACTTTTCATGAGCTGTTAGCAACAAAGCCTGTAAAAAAATTGCCTGAGTTTTGGGCAGACTTTTACTTAAAGTCTTTAAAAGATGCTGATTATTCATTGATAGAATTGGGTAAATATTTCCAGTTAAGTGTTTCTGCTGCTCAGGGAGATATTGGACTCTCTTGTATTTTAACAAAAATTGACAACCAATATTATATCTGTAAAATGTACGATTGGAGCTTTCATGAAGAGTTTACCTTTGGCGGCAAGTATATTTTACCAGAGATTGTTAGAGAAAAATTATTTAAGTGATCGTTCTGTAGTAAACACCGTGGTACCTGTCTTCATGAACCATTTTACTTAGTGCTTATTTTAAATAGAATTAGGAAATAACAGTATCTTTCTTACTCATGAATAGTAAAATAAAAATCATACTGGTACTGCTTGTTTTTGCTGTTTCCATTTCGCAAACAGTTGCTCAAAAACCAAACTATACTGGCACATGGGTACTGAATCTTGAAAAAAGCAAACTGGAATCCCCGCCGGAAGGTTTAACAAGTACTGTATTTGTTATTAAGCAGGAAGGAGATCAATTCAGGTTGACCCGGTATCATATTACAGCAGAAAAGAAAAGGAAAATAAGTTTTAAGATGAAAGCCGATGGAAAAACAAGGACGGTGAAATTGCTGTTTAAAGGAAAATTAGAATGGAAAGAAAACAGCCTGCAGGCAACACTGTGGAGAAAGAATTTTTCAAACATTGTGAATTATCAATTTGGAAATACCCAAAATGAATTGATTGCTGATGAAGTTTTTACCGGCCCCCCAAAGAATCATCATAATATATGGGTGTTTGATAGAGAGAAGCTTAACTAGATAATTTTATTATCAATTGAAACTGTAAATCAAAAAAAGAATTACCTGATCTTGTTTTGTTGAATTAACTTGTTTGCAGACTGAAACCTAACTCTTATGCCTCCAAAAGAAGCACTCATTCCACAAATCAACCTGGACCTGATTCAGACATTGGCCATTGCCGGTCTTCTTTATTTAACGGGCATCATCCTCAAAAGGAAAGTCAAAATTTTTGAACGGCTCAATATACCATCGGCCGTTTTAGGCGGATTAATTTTTGCTGCTATCAATCTTATTTTGCACGACCGTTTCCTGAATATCAAGATCAATACGTCCATGCAATCAGTATGCATGGTGCTTTTCTTTACTTCCATAGGCACCAATGCAAGTTTTGGTTTGTTGAAAAAAGGCGGTAAACAGGTAATTGTGTTCCTGGTTATTTCATCAGCCTTTTGTGTTATTCAGAACCTGGTAGGAATAGGCGTTGCGACCTTATTTGGTGTACCGAAACTCTTTGGTGTAATGGCCGGTTCGGTAACACTGGTTGGCGGGCCTGCAACAGGTTTAGCGTTTTCACCTTTGTTTGAAGAGCTGGGATTAAAAGGCGCTGAAACAATTGCCATTACATCTGCCACATTTGGAATTGTTTTCGGTGGATTACTTGGTGGCCCTGCAGCAACATTTCTGATTCAGAAATTCCAGTTAAAGAAGGAAAGCAAAAAAATTGAAACAATGCCTAATCCCGATTGGGCCGAAACGGATGAAACTTTGGGCGTTGATATTACACATGAGAACTCAGGTTTTACAATCAGTCTGGTGAACACCATTATCATCATGGGTATAGGAACCGTGGTAAGTTTTTTTATTGCAAAGTCCGGTATCACATTGCCAGCCTATATTGGCGCTATGATCATAGGAGCTGCTTTCAGGAATATCAACGACAAAAAACAATGGATGGTGCTTGATCAGAAGGCAATTGATTTTGCAGGTGGCATTGCTTTGAACATTTTTCTAACCGTTGCATTAATGGATCTGAAACTATGGGAACTGTTTCATTTGGCCTTACCGCTTTCGGGCATATTGCTCACACAGGTCATCGTTGTTCTTTTATTTGCATTAACCATCACCTATATAATGATGGGTAAGAATTATGAATCGGCTGTGATGTCAAGTGGCTTTATTGGATTTATGCTGGGCACTGTTGCCAATGCAATGGCTGTAATGAAAACCATTGTAAATAAATATGGTCCTGCGCCACGGGCCTTCCTCGTTGTTCCGTTGGTAGGTGCGTTTTTTATTGATTATATCAATGCACTGGTGATAACGGTATTTGCTAATTTTTTGAAGTAGATAAATGCTGGTGCAGGACATATTGCATAAATAGAAATAAGTTATGATAGTTTTGGGACTAAGAGTTAACCGTTTTTTCCTCAACTACTTTTTTTAAGCCTTGCAAAACTTTATTCCAGTTTTCTTCAGCATGAGATTTCATATTCTCATCAGGAATATTTTCCTGCAACACCGTAAGTTGAACATTTTGATCTTCACCCGACAATAGATAGGTAATAATTACATAGTCCTCTGCCCTGTCTTCAATACCAGACATTGAACTCCAATAGGCAAATTTGATCAACTTATTTGTTACGATGTCCAGGATGGTTCCTTTGTCTTCATAAAACTTTCCTTTCCATTCACCTATAAATTTAATCGGGCCGCCTATTTCCCAATTGGTTATTGTATTTGTGTCAAAAAAATATTGCCTGATGATTTCAGGTTTTGTTAATGCGTTCCAAACATCGGAGATAGTGCCGTTGATAGAAATACTTACTTCCGCTTTAATGTTATTTTTCATCGTCTTTTGATTTATGACCTGTATAATCAAAATTTGATGCCACATTTCAACTCACTCACAGAAAAACCTTTTTTTGACTCTTCATATTCACTCTCCCACCTGTATATAGTTACAATTTTGCAACTCAAAGCAGAACAGGGAATACTGTAAAAAAGAGAGAATAGTGCAAATGAGTTGCATTAAGCTATATCTGTACAAACAAATACATGCTGCATTATATATGTAAAGCCGGAAAATCTTATTTCTTATTGCAGAGTAACAATTCTGAAAAAAAACTTCGGGTAAAATAACCGGCTTCGTTGATCATGACTTAGTGCCTGTTACTTATTTTAAAAAAACTTGATAACACAAACTAAAGTGTTCAAAAAAAGATAAAAAACGACAAAGCTCCTCACCCGCTTATTTCTGTATTTTTGCCCCTCAATTTGAACTATGAGTACAGTAAAGGTTGGATTGGTGCAAATGAGTTGCACCGCAAACAAAGAAGAGAATCTTCAAAAGGCCATTGCCAAAACAAGGGAAGCAGCAGCCAAAGGTGCAGAGATCGTTTGCCTGCAGGAATTGTTTACTTCTTTGTATTTCTGCGATGAAGAAAACTATGACAACTTTTTGTTGGCCGAAGCAATCCCCGGTCCATCAACTGAAAGCTTAAGTGCAGTTGCAAAAGAGCTGGGTGTGGTGATCATTGCATCTTTGTTTGAAAAACGTACCCAGGGTTTATATCATAATACAACTGCTGTAATTGATGCCGATGGAACTTACCTCGGCAAATACCGCAAGATGCATATACCTGATGATCCTGCTTACTATGAAAAATTTTATTTTACTCCCGGTGATCTGGGTTATAAAATATTCAAAACAAAATTTGCAACCATTGGTGTACTCATCTGCTGGGATCAGTGGTATCCTGAAGCTGCACGCATTACAGCCTTAATGGGTGCGGAAATTTTATTTTATCCAACTGCTATTGGTTGGGCTACTGCACAGGATGAAGCCACCAATACTGAACAATACAATGCATGGCAAACTATGCAACGCAGTCATGCCGTTGCCAATGGCTTGCATGTGGTGAGTGTAAATCGTGTTGGGCTTGAACAAAATGGGGCCATGCAATTCTGGGGCGGATCATTTGTAAGTAATCCATTTGGCACTTTGTTATATAAAGCATCGCATGATGCAGAAGAAGTTCATGTGCAGGAACTGGATCTCAAAAAAACAGATCAATACAGAACACACTGGCCATTTTTAAGAGACAGACGGATTGATTCCTATCAGCCGATTACGAAGAGGTATATTGATGATGAGTAATTGTCTGAACCATGATTAGTGGGATTTATGGGATAAAGAAGATGAAACTCTCGTATTCTATCCCATTAACACTTTCAATCAGCATTCAGCTTTGTGCCATCGGCACATTTGATAAGTAACAAATGATAAAAACTGATTCATGATCGATACAAATGTCACCCCTAAAAGTTTAGAGTACTACTTTCCCGCTGAATTTGCATTGCATGACGCAACATGGTTAAGCTGGCCAGATAAAGAAGCAAGCTGGCCGGGAAAAATTCATACCATCTATCCTTACTATACACAATTCATTAAAGAATTAACGAAAGGAGAACTTGTGCGGATCAACGTTGCAGATGAAGCGATGAAAAATTTTGCGTTGGGTCATTTACAAAAAGCAGAAGTTGATTTAAGCAAAGTTGAATTTTTCTTTCATCCCACCAACGATGCATGGTGCAGGGATCATGGCCCGGCATTTTTAATTAATCCCAATGCAGAACAAAAAAAAGTAATTGTTGACTGGAATTATAATGCATGGGGCAATAAATATCCGCCGTTTGATCTGGATGATGTTGTACCTACATTAATTGGAAAGCATTTCAATATTCCGGTGTTTCATCCGGGTATTATTATGGAAGGTGGTTCTGTTGAATTCAATGGTAAAGGTGCATTGATGACATCAACAGCTTGTTTACTAAATCCGAATCGTAATCCTCACTTGAACCAACAGCAGATTGAAGAATTCCTTTGCAATTATTATGGCATGGAACAAGTGCTTTGGGTAGATGAAGGAATTATTGGGGATGATACTGACGGGCATATTGATGATACGGTCCGGTTTATAAATGAAGACACTGTTATTACTGTTATTGAAGAAAATAAGAACGATGAGAATTATGCATTGCTTCAGCATAATTTGAAGCAGTTGAAGGAAATGCGTTTAATTAATGGCAAACAACTAAATATAGTAGAACTGCCGATGCCGGAGGAGTTAGTATATGAAGATCAGCGGCTCCCTTGTTCGTA
>JANMOR010000703.1:0-2440 GCA_031369435.1 Chitinophagaceae bacterium | reverse complement strand
CGCCCAATTTCCATTTCGGCATGGGCACACCACTTTTATTCAATGCCCAGAACACGAAAATGCCACACCAACTTGGCATTGCATCCCTTGAACCGGTTTTGGTTCCCATGATTCCACCACGTTCTGTTTTGCTGGTTGTATCAACCACCATCACTCCACTCTGTTCCCGTTTCTTTTTAATATCCTGTTCTGCAACTGAACCTTTTGCTGCAGAGCCACCTCCGCTTACAACCATTTCTTCACCAAAGGTGGTTTTAAAAATTTCTACCAAATGTTCCCATCCTGTTCGGTTGCCATCGGCCTGTGGTTTATTGGCATCGATCTTTCCTTCAACTGTTTTTGCTTTATCAACTGCGTTCGTTAATTGCGATGGTACAGCAGCTGCACTTCGCTGAATAATATTTTTACGGGCAACCGATTTGGTTGCCACTGTGGTTGGGGTATGCGAAGTACTTGCTCCTTGCTGAATCGTATGCGTTAGTTCATGTGCAAGCAAAGTTCCACCGGCAGAAGTATTAGGAGAATACTTACCGGAGTTGAAATAAATGTCATTCCCATGCGTAAAGGCCTGCGCATGAATATTACTGCTCAGGTTTTCTGCATAGCTGCCTGTGTGAATGCGTACGCCGCTGAAGTCTGCACTGAAGCGGCTTTCCATAAATTGTTTGGTATCTGAAGTCAAAGGACTTCCAGCTCCTTTTGAAGAAGAAAGATTTTGTTCAAACGGTATAGAGCTTTCCGGCGGGCCCCTTCCACTTCGTTGAATAATGTCTGAATGATGTAAAGCGATTTCTTTGCGATCAATAGTATAATCTGATCCTGAATCTGCATCTGCAATATCAGCTGATGAAGATGATGCATCTTCACTTCGCTGAATCATGCGAAAGAGTTTGGCCTGTGCTTTATTTTCTTTCTCACATGAATCGCATTTACGTTGAACGGAGATAAAAGGAGATTCGCTTTTTGCATGCAGTTTTTCTTCTTTGTCATCTTCCTTCTTCTGTATCTTCTCCTCTTCTTTCTTTTCTGTTGCAGCCACAGGCTCCGGCATCCGCATCACCTGGTCGGCAACAGCATCAGCTTCTTTTTCCTGCGGATCATCGGGGCTGCTTACTGAAAGTTTTGCCTGGATAGTAGATGAGAAAAAGGAAGGGCTTTCTTTCGCTCCAAAAAAAGATTCTTCACCTGCTTTACGAAAGAAGGTTTGCCCTGGCTGCTGTTGCTGCCGTTGCACATGTACATTCTTTGTTTTTTCTGCAGATGAAAACATCTTATGATTTACAGTTATTATTTATATTCTATAAAGCCCCTGTTAATTTTTGAAATCTTTCTTTGTAAACGAAAGACACCAATACCGTTCCTGCTGCCACTATTATTACTATTGCCTTCAATAGTATGAATAAACCCTCCATCCACTTTTTCAATTATACCTGTATGACCTGAGCTGCCACCAGTGTTCAACATAAAAATATGGCCAGGTTTAATGAGTGATGGTTTATCAATTGCATCAGCCGTGAGTATTTTTTTACCGGCCGTTTTATTCCAATGCGTCATTACATGACCGGTTTTAAATACAGGATTATTCTTTCCCAATTTAACTGCTGCTTTATCAAAACACCAATAAACAAATGCAGCACACCAGAACAAACCGGGAGGTAAAGCAACACTGGCGAGGTATTGATTAACGATGGGTCCTTTGTTACTGCCGGGTGGGTCTTCCATTACACCAAGTTGAGTTACTGCCATCTTTAATGTTTCAGTGAGTAAAGCATTTGGAGCAATATCAGTTACAACAATCGTTTCAACTCCAAACAAAGATGCCCATGTAAGTGAACCTACATTGCCATCCACTTCCAACGGGTTGCCAAACTGATCCATATGTGTTGCCTGAAAAAGTTTGACAGCATTTTTTGTTTTAGTGCCAAAGACACCTGTTCCTTTGAGATCGCCAATATTGATCTCAATCAATTTTTTTTGAATAGCTTTTACAATGCCTGTATTGCTTTCGCCTTCCTTGATAATTCTGTTTGGGTATTTCATGTTATACTATTTTGATTTAATAAATCCATTCAGTTTTCAGCATCTGCTGCATCCATGCCAGTTTGATCATGGATATATTCCAGGGTATGTGTTGCAACAGCATGTCATAAGGTTGTTGCTCTACCAGCAACAACCAATCCTTTCCATCATAGGTTAATTTTCCATTGCGTTTCAGGAATGATTCACGCAATCCATCTATTGATGTGTTTTGCAGAATATTCCAGTATTCAATAACAGAAGTTAATACTTCTTCTGCTTCTTTTTTTAAGGTTTTATCCACCTGAAATTTACCTGTATCAACGGGATGATCTACAGCTACACCACATAATATTTTGGGAAGAACCAGTTCATACTCCTGCATATTTTTATTTCCTGTTGAGAGGTACTGAACAAAACAAAC
>JANMOR010000790.1:0-1929 GCA_031369435.1 Chitinophagaceae bacterium | reverse complement strand
CAAAACTAACTTCCAGAGGATCTTCACCTTTGGGGATGGAAATAAACTGTTCACCCAATTTTACATAAGGACCAAAGCGACCAACATTCACACTTACTTCCTGATCTTCATGAGTGCCCAATGTTCTTGGCAATTGAAATAATTTTTCTGCATCTTCCAGGCTGATGGTTTCAATACTCTAATCTTTCCGCAAGGCTGCAAATCTTGGTTTCTCTTCATCATTCACATCACCTATCTGGATCATAGGACCGTAACGTCCCATTCTTGCAACAATCTTTTTACCACTCGCTTCATCAACACCTAATTCACGTTCACCTTTAATACGCTCTGCATTTTCAATGGTATTGTCAACATCTTTTTTAAACGGGCTGTAAAACTCTTCTAGCATTTGATTCCATTTCAGTTTGCCTTCAGCTACATCATCAAACTCACCTTCTATATAGGCAGTGAAACCATAATCCATGATTTTTTCGAAATGCTGTTTCAAGAAATCAGTGACAACTAAACCTAAATCACTCGGAAATAATTTTGATTTTTCTGCGCCGGTGTTTTCCTGTTCCATGCCTTGCGTCACCTGATCATTTTTTAATTGCAGCACACGAAAATCTCTACGTACACCTTCTTTATCTCTTTTTTCTACATATCCTCTTTTTAAAATTGTAGAAATAGTAGGGGCGTAGGTAGAAGGACGACCAATACCCAGCTCTTCTAATTTTTTCACAAGTGAAGCTTCTGTATATCTTGGTGCAGGACGACTGAACCGTTCAATTGCATTCATTTCATTTAATGGCAATTGCTGACCAATAGTTAATGGTGGCAACATGCCCTCCTCACCTGAAACTGCTGAAGGGCCTTCTTCATTTACATCATCATCATCTTTGTCTTCACGATATACTTTAAAAAAACCTTCAAACTTCAACACTTCGCCTTCAGCTTTTAATTCTTCATTATTCGTTGAGATGGAAATATTTGCTGTTGTGCGTTCCAGTTCTGCATCTGCCATCTGGCTGGCCATTGTGCGTTTCCAGATGAGTTCATACAATCGTTTCAGATCAGGATCATCAACGGTTGTATGTTCCATATAAGTTGGGCGGATGGCTTCGTGTGCTTCCTGTGCACTTTCATTTTTATTTTTGAATTTGCGAAACTGGTGATAACGATCACCATACATACCTTTTATTGTACGTGTTAAATCGCCCAATGCTGTATCACTCAAACTCACACTATCGGTACGCATATAAGTGATCTTTCCACTTTCATATAATTTTTGTGCCAACTGCATGGTGCGGCTAACAGAGTAACCAATTTTACGACTTGCTTCCTGTTGAAGTGTTGAAGTTGTAAACGGTGGAGCAGGAGATTTTTTTCCCGGACGAACCTGGATATCTCTTACTGTATAAGTAGCACCTTTGCAACTGTTGAGAAATTGTTCAGCATCTTCAGCTGTATTTTGTTTTTTGCCTTCGGCTTTGAATGTTACATTTCTGTCGCTGAGATCTTTGGCAGTAAATAATGCTTCAACTTTAAAGGAAGAAGTACTGGCGAAGGCATTGATCTCTCTTTCCCGTTCTGCGATCAATCTTACGGCCACACTTTGTACACGCCCTGCACTTAAATTGTTACGCATGCTCATTTTGCGCCAGAGCACAGGGCTCAATTCAAAACCAACAATCCTGTCAAGAATTCTCCTTGCTTGTTGTGCATGTACCAGGTTCATGTCTACGGTGCGTGGATTTTCAACTGCTTTCAGTAATGCAGGTTTGGTAATTTCATGAAACACGATGCGTTTGGTGGTAGCAGGATCGAGACCCAATACTTCACACAAATGCCAGCTGATGGCTTCACCTTCACGGTCCTCATCCGTTGCCAGCCATACCGTCTCACTTTTTTTGGCTAACGATTTTAAATCTCTCACCACCTTTTCTTTGT
>JANMOR010000658.1:0-6597 GCA_031369435.1 Chitinophagaceae bacterium | reverse complement strand
GTATTCACTTGAACGGGCAATTTATTTAAAAGCACTCAGAACCAGTGAAAGTAAGTTCAGGAATATATTTGAAAAGTCAAAAGACACTTTGTTTATAGCAGATGACAACCTGTTGTTTGTAGAGGTTAATGAAGCTTCGTATAAATTGCTGGAATATAGTAAGGAGGAATTAGTTTCTCTAACCCTTTATGAGCTTCTTGTTCATGCAACTGACAAAAAAAGCATTAAACAACAATTGGCAGCTTCGGGTGATGTGCCCGATAAAGAAATAGAGATCTATACTAAAAGTGGCGAAAAAAAATACTGCATTCTTACTCTTGCTAAGGAAAAGAATACAAAAGGAGTGTACTATATCCAGGGTATTATTCATGATATTTCCACTTTGAAAAAAGCAGAGAAGGAAAAATTGATGATTGAAAAGATGGATGTTGCCAGCCGGCTGGTAAGGATTATGGCGCATGAAGTGAGAAACCCCCTGAACAATATTATGTTATCGGCAGAACAATTAGAACATGTAGTGGATAGGGAGGAATCACAGATTTGTTTCGACATCATTAAAAGAAACAGCAAGAGAATAGAAACAATCATTGCAGAATTATTAAGTCCTGTAAATGGAGGGCAATTATCATTAGAAAAAAGATCACTACAGGCTATCATAGACGAAAGCATTGATGCGGCTTTTGACCGGATAAAACTCAGGAATATTAATTTGAAGAAGGATTATATTGATGAACCCGCATGGGTAATGGCCGACCAGGAAAAATTGAAAATTGCTTTACTCAATATTATTATCAATGCAGTTGAGGCAATGGAAGAAAATGACGGTAAATTAAATATTTCTGTTACAAGAAATGAACAGCATTATATAGTCATAATATCAGATAATGGATATGGGATAAGTGAGGAAAATCTGCCACTTCTTTTTGAACCTTATTTTACATCCAAGCAAACAGGAATGGGTATAGGGTTAGCCTCCACGCAAAATATTTTGAATTACCACAAAGCGTATATCAGTGTTGAGTCGCAGCTCAACAAGGGTACCAAATTTAAACTTGTTTTTGAAGCATTAGATAATTAAACATTTATTATTTTCACTTTAATTGCCAGATTGATTTCTTTTGGAAGCAAAAGAATATAGAAGTAAATTTAAAGTGCCAAAACAAACGTTGTGGAAACTCATAAGAAGTTTTTTATTGCTGATGATGATCCTGATGACCAGGAATTATTTATAGAAGCATTGATGGAAATAGACGCACTTTGCAAATGCGTAACTGCTTTTGATGGCCAGGAGGCAATCAATAAATTGCTGAACTATGCAGTTTATTTACCCGATTTTATTTTTTTAGACTTAAATATGCCCAAGATGAATGGGAAAGAGTGTCTTGCTGAAATAAAAAAAAATAATTTTCTCAAAGAAATCCCGGTAATCATCTACTCTACTTCGGCTGATAAGAAAGATATGCACGATGCAATGCAATTAGGTGCTGTTTTCTTTTTACAAAAGCCCAACAGGTTTGAGGAACTTTTCCGTGCCTTAAACCATATTATCACTTATGACTGGAAAAAAGCCTGACATTTTATGAACCAGAATTTTGATTTCTGTTAGAAGCATAAAAAAGCCGTAGTATATTTTTATGATTTATTCCACTATTCATTTTGGCTCAAATTACACATGATTTTTTTAATCAATCGAAGTGTGCTTAAAACGTACTTGAGCTTTTTGTAAAATATACTACGGCAATGTCTTAAGAAATGCCATTCTTTACTTCAGCCTTCATTGATGCGGCTTTATCTTTGCCATCCTGTACCAGTTTCCCGGCTTCATCTTTTACCTGCTGGTATTTGTTAGCCAGTCCATCTTTGGCATCCTGGTATTTGTTTGCTACATCTTCCCTGAAACTATTCATTTTGTTTGCAAAATCATTTTTCAGATCAGCACCCTTTTTTGAAATTGCTTTTCTGGTTTCTGACCCTTTATCAGGGGCAAATAAAATTCCTAACACAGCACCTGCTGCTGCACCTAACAAAAACCCTGCGGCCCATTTTCCTGAATTCATGATTTTAAATTTTAAGTGTGTTTAATGATTATTAGTTTATGTAATAACTAAAATATTGCCAAAGTTGATTTGCAGTTATTATAATTTCAACATTTAATGTTGAATTGCTTTTCATTATTTAATCACTCGAAAATTATTGATGGTTAAAACGCAACATGTTCAACAATTTTATTTTCATAAATGCACATTGAGTGGCATATAATTGATACGTGATGATATCTTTCAGATTTTTAAGCGGAAAAAATTCCTGCAAAGCTTCCTCGTAGAGCCTGTTGAAATGCATTTCGCAAGTTTGGCAAAGTGCTGTTATTTCGCCACCCTTGGCCAGGCTGCATTCTTCATCAGTAAGACTTATTTCAATTTCAATTTCTTTCCACATTTGATCGGTATAGTCGGCCGGAAGTGGAATATTGAACTGCTGCAGTTGATTACTGATTTCTTTAGCGTATTGCTTACTCTCAAATGCCAATGCCTGGATGGCTGTTTTTAGATTCGTGTTATCTATTTCTTCCGCTATGGCATCAAAACCTTTGTGTACCTGGGTAAGAAAAGATACCAATCTTTTTAATTTATTCTGTAATGTATCAGTAATGGTAACCATTAAATTTTCCATGTTTATATTATTTAACGGTTGAATAAGAATACGCCTTAATGGTATTTAAAACATTTTTAATTTCACTGAGCTGCCGTTCTAATATTTCCCGCAACTCATTATGTTCATCTATTTGCTCAATAGCTTTTGTGTAATTTTTTATGGCCGTTTCTTCGCCCTTGATACAGGCATGGATGATGTTTTCTTTTTTTCCAAATTTAAAAGTGGTTTTTAAATCCGTCCAGGTGCGGTGCAATAAGCTTAAAGTAAACTGATCAATAGAGGAAGAAACTTTTAAATGTGTCACCATGTTTTTCAGTTCATTGCTGTACCTGCCTCTTTGATAACCGAAGCGTTCAAATAAAATCGACAATACATCATCCCTTATTTTGTCGGAGGCACTTAAGTATCCTTTTTTGGCATCTTCCAGTATGGCAATGAGATGGTATACGGGCTGAACGGTGGTTTCTTTGTTTGTTAACATGGCAAATAATTTGTTGAATTTCTCTTGGAATTATTTATAGGGCAATTTGCATACCATTCTTATTTGGATGAGAATGATGTTAATAACAAAAAAAGTGAGTAAACTAATACTGGGTTGTGTATTTATTTCCCTGATTGCCCAAATGTATATAGCCGATGGGTGCAGAGGAGGTTTTGCTTATCCTATTTCCCATATTTGCTCCTTTTACAGGTAAAAGTTGATTTCATACTTCTCTGAAGAATCTTTATAAAAAAAGAATTATGTTGAGTTATGCACCTCTTCAACGAATAATTGTTTTTGCTCATCGAGTTCAGGAGGTTTTAAAGGCGAAGGCACCCTGGATCTGTTTCCAATTCTTTCCAGTTTTAAATAAAGCCCGCTTCTCCCTCTGCCCGTAACATCGTCGCCTAACAAAAGCCCCCATGGTTTTAAATTTTCGATTCTGTCGAATATTACTTTTAAAATAGCAATGCAGGGGATAGATAAAAACATTCCTGCAACACCTGCTAAAGCACCCCCCGTAAGAACCCCTATAATAGTAATCAGGGAATTGATCTTGAGTTTAGAACTCACAACCAGGGGCATGATAATATTATTATCTAAAAATTGTACAACGATCAGTATAGCCAATACCCAAACAACATCGCTCATGCTTGCGGAGGTAGTAAGTGTAACAAGCATACAAAATACTGCAGCAATGAGCATTCCTATGTATGGGATCAAATTAAGGATAGCTGATAAAACACCTAAGAAAATTGGATACTTAATGCCAAGTACAAGAAAGCCCAAACAGTTGATGGTGGCCACAATCCCCATTTCTATAATTAAACCGGTCATATAACCCTGTACAATTGATTTAGACTCTTGTAATACATCATTTACTTTTGCCTGGTGCTCAGCTTTGAAAATAGTAACAAAAAACCTGGCTAACATATCCCTGTAATACAAAATCAAAAAGATGTAAACGGGTAATAACAGCATTACCAGCAATACTTCTGTAACCGTTAAAAAGGTATCGCCAAGTACGCCCGAACCTGTTGTTTTTAATTTTTCAGCAGCAGTATCAAACAGGTTTCTTTGCTCATTCTTGGTGAGATTAATATTGTGACTCATCCATCCTTTCAATGTTTGAATATGCTCTGTTAAATGCTGCTTGATCACTGGTATGTCATCTATAAAACTCACAATTTGCTGCGAAAGGAAATAGAGGATACCCCCTGCGAGAATAGTTGAAATGGTTAAAGAAACAGAGATGGCCCAAACCCGTGACATGCCTTTTCTTTCCAGGAATTTATTAACCGGCAATAACAACACCGCCAGCAAAAATGCAAAGGCCAGCGGCACAATGATATCTTTCCCCAGAAAAATGATCAATCCTATAAGGGTGAGCATTAACAGGAGCAAGGTAAATTTTATGTAAAACGGGTTTGATCGGGGAAGCACCATAACGAAACAAGTATAAATGCGTTTTAAAATAACATTAGTTGATGGCGCAAATAAATAAGGTAAAATGGAAACCACCGGTATCTTTTATAAAAGCAAATCCTGTGCAAGAAAATAACGGCAGGATTTAATTGGAACATTTTGCAATTAACAGAAGAAGGGTTTCGATAAATCAATCAATTAAAAATAAAGCCGGCGAGATGAGTTAATGGACAATGTGATCTACCGTTTTATTAATAATATCTCTTGAAAAAGGTTTAGCAATAAACATATCTGCTCCTTCTGATAATGCTTTTCGTTTATCAGCAGCTGTTGCATAGGCAGTAATCATTATCAGCTTAGAAGAGGAGTAATTTTTTTTAACGTAACTGATAAAATCAACACCCATACCATCAGGCAAATGATTATCTAAAAAAATTAGCTCGGGACAATTTTTTTGCAAGGCTTTTTTCGCATCTCTGAGTGAGTTCACATAGCTGTACTGGATGTTTTTATTGCGCAATAATCCACCTAATAAATAGCAAATGTCTATTTCGTCATCTATAATTAATGCAGTCACTTCATATAATTTATTGAAAATAAGAACTTTAAATTCATTATAAGGTAGCAACAATTACTTTGCCAAAAAACATATAAAATAGTTTAAATAAGAAAAGTTGGTACATGTATCATTTATTTGCGTATGTGTGCAAAAAAATCTACATAAAGAGGAAAATCATATACAAATCATAGAAAAAGTATTCATATACAATATTTATTGAGCTAATCTTAAATTTGGCAGGTTTTTTTCATTAGAAGTAACAGGTTAGGAGTTTTGGATAGCAAAATAGGTTTGTTTTCTGGTTTTGGAAAAATGGGTTTACAATGAAGGTTTTATCTGAATTTGTAAACCTGTTTTTGTAACTTATGGCTCGGTATTTTTTATATATTTATAAAAAACTGCATGAAAAGAAAGGTTTTAATCATTGATGATGATACTGACATGTGTGCATTGCTTCAACGGTTCCTTACCAGGAATGGTTATGAAGTTGAAACTTCGCACTCAGCTAATAAAGGAATTGAGAAATTTAAGACAGGCAATTTTGATATTGTAATATGTGATTTCAGGTTGGGCGATAAAAAAGACGGGAAAGACATTTTAGTAGAGATTAAGCAGCATAAACCCTTTACTATTGTATTAATTATAACAGGGTACAGCGATATTAAAACTGCTGTTGATGTAATAAAAGCAGGCGCTTACGATTATATTACAAAGCCACTTATACCGGAAGAAGTGCTGGCAGTATTAAATGCGGCTGCCAATCAACCCATCAAAAAAAGCGATCCAATCATTTCCCTTCCAAGTGAAATGAGGATCAGCAAACCAAAATCATATTCAACTGAATTTTTAGAAGGCAGGGATGTTGTTACTAAACAACTTTATCATCAAATTGACCTGGTTGCTCCTACCAATTATAGTGTGGTATTGTATGGCGAAAGCGGAACAGGAAAAGAAGTAATTGCCAAAACAATTCACGACCGAAGTAATAGAAGCGGGAGCCCATTTATTGCAATGGATTGTGGTACTTTATCGAAGGAATTATCAGGTAGCGAATTATTTGGTCATGTAAAGGGCTCTTTCACCGGTGCACTTGCAGATAAGGAAGGTCATTTTGAATTGGCTAACGGTGGCACCCTGTTTTTAGATGAAGTGTCGAATCTGTCTGCCGAAATACAGGCATCCTTATTACGGGTTATCCAGGAGAGAAAATTTAAACGTGTAGGTGGTAACAAAGAAATAGAAATAGATATCAGGATAATTGTGGCGTCAAATGAAAATTTGCAGGAAGCTTACAGGAAAGGAAAATTCAGAGAAGATTTATACTATCGTTTATCTACCGTGCCTATCACCATCCCTGCCCTGCGCGAGCGCGGAGAAGATATTTACCAACTGTTCCGTAAGTTCAGTACCGATTTTTCGGAGAAAAACAAAATACCTGCCATCAAACTAACCGATGATGCCCGGCTATTGGTTTTAAAAT
>JANMOR010000789.1:0-4739 GCA_031369435.1 Chitinophagaceae bacterium | reverse complement strand
GATCGGAATTTCTCTTCCGTCAAATGGATTCACTGCATACGCACCAGTAAACACGCCACTGATCTTTTTCTCCGCTTGCCGTTCACGTTCACTCCTGCTTTTTACATAAGCAATGTATTCATCAACAGCTTTTGTTTGATCGGCAGATTTTATTTGATCAACCAAATCCAGCTCAGGAGCAATGACCATAAAGTCAACGCCGAAGATGGTATCGGGCCGGGTGGTGTAAACAGTCAAAGAAGCCCCCTCTAAATCTCCCCCCGAGGTGGAGACTTGCCGAACTGAAGGTTTACTATTCAGCTTTTGAGTAATTTTCTCAATGACAGTATCAATATTCTGCTTTACCTCCTCATTAGTAAAACGCAATTCTTCATAACCCAGCTCACTTAAAAAAGCTGTTCGAGCTTCATCATATATTTTTTGCTCTTCACTTTCATGATAACCACCATCTACTTCAATGGTTACCATTTTATCAATTGAAACAAAATCAACTATGTATTGATCAATTATATGTTGTCTGCGAATATGATGACCTGTTTGATTTGCTCTTAACTGTTGCCATAAAATTGTTTCAGCTTCAGTTGGGCTTTTCTTTTGCTCTTTACTCAAATCTTTCAACATGCCATAGGTTGAGTTTCTTGCAGTTTGCCGAAATTCTTCGGGTGCTGCCCTTTTCTCCCCCTCGGGGGGAGTTAGAGGGGGCCTCTTGATTTCAAATGTTATCTCCGCTCCATTACTCTTCCCAATCCAGTTGCTTTGCATTTCTTTCATGCTTTCGCTGAAATCAATACGATCCAATCCTTCGAGCAAACGATCAGCATATTCAGTAATACGCAAATACCATTGACGTAATGTTTTCTTCACCACCGGATGACCGCCACGTTCACTTACACCATTCACCACTTCATCATTTGCCAACACAGTACCCAATGCTTCGCACCAGTTCACTTCGCCATAACCGCAATACGCCAAACGATGATCCATGAGGATGCTTTGCTTTGTTGCATCATCATATCTTTTCCATTCATCTGCAGAAAAACCGGCAGTCGTGAGACGATAGCCGTGAGCTGATGACCCTTCTGTTTCAAACGAAGCAATCAACACATTGATCTTTTCAGCTTTGTTTGTTTTACGGTTGTAAAAACTATTGAAGAGTTGTAAAAAAATCCATTGTGTCCACTTGTAATAACCGGGATCACTGGTGCGTACTTCACGATCCCAATCGTAACTGAAACCAATGTTATCTAATTGCTTTCTGAAGTTGTTGATGTTCTGTTCGGTACTAACGGCAGGGTGTACACCATGTTCTATGGCATATTGTTCGGCAGGTAATCCAAATGCATCGTACCCCATCGGGTGCAATACATTAAAACCTTTCAGTCGTTTGAATCTTGAATAAATATCACTGGCAATATATCCCAACGGGTGACCAACATGCAAACCTGCGCCGCTGGGATAAGGAAACATATCCAATACATAAAATTTTGGTTTCTCACTTTCATTTGAAACCTTATATGCATTTGTGATGTTCCAATGATCCTGCCATTTCTTTTCTATTTCTCTGAACTTATATTCCATTGACCGTTTCGGTTGTTAAGATTTTGAGATCGAACTTTTGTTTTTCAATATTGCTTTTGTTGTGTCACTCACTTCTGGGTTCGGTTCATACCAGATCTTTTTTTTAACGGGCATTGAACCAACAGTAGAAGTGTCGAGACGCTTTTGGTCTCGATGCCGATATTCATCGTCGGCATGCGACGCAAGGAGCGATGAGTAAAGCTTGTGAAAGAAGACTTAAAAAAAATCTTTCTTCCTCCTTTATACACCACCCATAAAATAATGGCAGATTACAATCGTTAAGTGGGCAACAAAATTAAGGATTGCAGGGCTAAATCTGTTAAATTTGCTCGCTTTCCAAAGCCCTGGCGAAGGAAAGCCCGCCTGCCGTTAGAAAACTGATAGTGGGCAATCAACTCAGAACTTTCAAAAATTATTACCGCATGGTGCAAGAACAAAGTAAAGGATCCATGAAGCGCTCGAAGCCTTCTTATTTATACAGCATTATTGGTGTGGCCCTGGTATTATTTATACTTGGCGTATTAGGTTGGATCTTTCTTAATTTTCAGAAAGTGGGCACTACACTCCGTGAAAATATTCAATTTCATGCATGGTTAAGTACGTCCAGTAAAAAATCAATTGATAGTCTCACTACTTATGTAGCTGCACAGCCCTATGTAAAATCTTCGGCTTATGTGAATAAAGAAATGGCCAAAGAAATTTATAATAAGGATGGGAATGAAAGCTGGGAAAAAATTCTGGATGAAAATCCATTACCTGAAAGTGTTGATTTTTTCGCCAAAGCAGATTATGTGCAAAAGGACAGTCTTGAAAAAATAACTGCTGACCTGATGACAAAGTTTCCGGGTGTGATCAGTGAAGTACAATATCCTAAAGAGCTGGTAAATACATTGAACGACCGGTCAAGAAAAATAGGCATTGTACTTTTAATTGTGGCCATTATGCTCAGTGCCATTGTGATTGTTTCCATTGATACAACAATTCGCTTAGCCATGTTCAGCAATCGCTTTCTTATTAAAACTATGCAAATGGTTGGAGCTACCAGGGGCTTTATAGCAAAACCCATGAACATCAGGGCCATCATTAACGGGTTGATCAGCGCCGGTATAGCCATTGCTGCAATTTGGGCAGTTATTACCTGGGCCGAAAGTTATATCCCCGATATGAAAGCCCTGCGTGATCCAAAAATTTATCTCATCCTGTTCGGCTCCATCATATTAATTGGTGTAGGTATTTCATTGTTCAGCACCCACCGCAGCGTAATGAAATATTTACGGATGAAACTGGACGAGTTATATTAAACAGTCGGAAAGTAATTAGTCAGAAAGTCCGAAAGAAGAGCCGGGAATGCGATCTTTCATCCTGACTTTATGGACTTTTCCGTCTTTCCGTCTTTCCGTCTTCACGGACTTTCCCTTATCTTGCAGCCCTCAAATAAAGACTATGAGCCAAAAGAAAATAGCAACCATTTTTACCAAACAGAATTATATGTGGATGGCCATTGGCGGAGCCGTGATCCTTCTCGGTTTTCTGCTGATGATTGGAGGAAAAAGTGCTGACCCGAATGTGTTTAATAAAGAGGAGGTTTACAGCTTCCGTCGTATTACATTGGCTCCTTTTTTGATTATTGCCGGTCTCGTAATAGAGGTGTATGCCATCATGAAAAAACCAAAAGACTAAGAAAAATAATTTGGAGATAAGCCGGTTTGAAAATTTGAAGATGTATAGTTCAGATTCTCAAATCGGTTTTTTGTTTTTTGCATCTTCAAATTTACTCATTTCCAAATCTCCAAATCAGTACATGAATTCTTTTGAAACCATTGTTATCGCCATTGTAGAAGGCTTAACTGAATACCTGCCCATTTCATCAACAGGTCATATGATCATTGCTGAACGGTTGATGAATGTACCTGCTGATAATTTTACCAAATTGTTTACAGTTGCTATTCAGCTTGGCGCAATCCTCAGCGTGGTGGTTTTATACTGGAAAAAATTTATTGATTTTAAAAGCTGGCAGTTTTATGCCAAACTTCTTGTGGCTGTATTACCAGCGTTGATCCTGGGAAAATTATTCAGCGATAAAATTGATGCCTTGCTCGAAAGTCCTCTCACTGTTTCAATTACTATGCTGGCAGGTGGTATTGTTTTGTTATTTATCGACAATGTATTTAAACAACATACCATTACAGAAGAAAAGGAAATCTCCTATGGCAAAGCATTCATCATTGGTTTATGGCAATGTATTGCTATGATTCCCGGTGTGAGCCGCAGTGCCGCTTCTATCATTGGTGGTATGCAGCAAAAACTAACCCGTTCTTTAGCAGCAGAGTTCTCTTTCTTTCTTGCAGTACCCACCATGACAGCAGCAACAGGGTATTCATTATTCATAAAAGATTGGAGCGGGGAGAACATGGAGCATGGTGATGTGATAAAAGGTTATGACTTGATTTTAGGGAGTACTCAAAATACAATGGCATTTATTATTGGCAATGTAGTTGCGTTTATAGTTGCCATGCTGGCCATTAAATTCTTTATTGGCTTTTTGCAAAAACACGGCTTTCGTTTATTTGGCTGGTACCGCATAATTGCAGGAATCATTTTACTGGCTATGATTGCAACCGGCTACCTGAAATAATTCATTTCATTTTATTATGTTATTTTCATGTGTATTTAGCAATTCATTGCTTTATTCACATAAACCATCCATATGCAGACTGCTTCCAAAAAAGTTGTAAACGGCTGGGCCATGTACGATTGGGCCAACAGTGTGTACAACCTGGTGATCACTACTACTTTTTTCCCTGCTTATTATGCAGCCGTTACCAATACCAGTATTAAAGGTTTTGAAAACGGTGTAACCTTTCTTGGCAGAACGTATGTAAATACGGAAATAAAAGATTATGTGCTTGCTGCAGGGTTTTTGATCATTGCATTATTATCACCCATTCTTTCTTCTATTGCCGATTTTAAAGGCAACAAGAAAAATTTCATGCGTTTCTTTTGTTACCTCGGCGCATTGAGCTGTTCATTGATGTTTTACTTTGACAGTGACAACGTAACACTTGGTTTGTTTTGCTTCATGTTTGCTGGTATTGGCTTTTACGGTTCACAGGTATTTTATAATTCGTACCTGCCTGAAATTGCTTCTGAAAAAGATATGG
>JANMOR010000620.1:0-4742 GCA_031369435.1 Chitinophagaceae bacterium | reverse complement strand
TATTTATGGAGTCCTTTTAAGTGGCTGGGGAAACAAGTACAGTTCTTACAGTCTAAAGTTGTTATTGTCATTCTGCTCTTAAGTGCTCTTGCTTTTTTGATTCTAGGATATACCAATCAAATTGATATTTCTTCATTAAGAGGAGCCTTACCAATTACTCTAATGAGTATTGCACTGGTTGTAATTCTCTTTGCTTTTTCTTACCGGCAATCGGCTTTAAAAGCATGGGGTTATCTGTTCATCGCACATTTGTTTATCATAGCAGCTGTATTATTGAATGCAGAGCATATCAATAACATCGAAGTTGTTTTGTATATAAGTGGAATTGTACCTGCTTTTTTATTGGGGTATTATTGTTTGCAAAAAATCAAATCGATAGATAATGATATTTCCCTCAATCAATTTCATGGGTATGTGTATGAACAGGAAACAACAGGTCTGTTGTTTTTATTTTCCGTTATTGGTTTGATAGGCTTTCCTGTAACCGCAGCATTTATAGGCATTGATGTATTGTTTACTTATGTACACAGCAACCAGGTAGTATTGATTGCATTAATGGGATTATGTTTACTCTTTATAGAGTTGGCGGCCTTTCGTATTTTATTACGCATTTTCATGGGGCCACATAAAAAATTAAATCATCCAGTTGCATTTCGTTCTTCATAAAGGATGAACTATAAAAACAAAAACCTCCCGATCAGGAGGTTTTATTATTAGAACGATTTTATGATTAAATATTCAAACCACCACATGCACTGATAGTTTGCCCTGTTACATAACTGCTGAGATCACTTGCTAAAAACAAGGTAACATTCGCAATGTCTTCTGCACTTGCAAAGCGGCCCAACGGAATACCTGCTTTGTATTTATCAGCAGCTTCACCGTCTTTTAAATAGGAAGTCATATCTGTTTCAACAAAACCGGGAGCAATAGCATTACAGCGAATATTCCTGCTGCCGAGTTCTTTAGCTACACTTTTGGTAAAACCAATTACACCAGCTTTACTTGCAGCATAACTGCTTTGTCCTGCATTGCCCATTTCACCAATGATGCTGCTCATGTTAATGATGGAGCCGCTTCTTGCTTTCATCATGGGTTTAATGATTTGCTTGGTCATGTAAAACACAGAGTTGAGATTTACTTTGATCACATCTTCCCACTGCTCAACACTCATACGCAACAGCAGGTTGTCTTTTGAAATGCCGGCATTATTGACACATATATCAACGGTGCCAAATTCTTTGAGTACATCCGTTACAAAAACTTCGCAGGCAGCAAAATCACCGGCATTGCTTTGATAAGCTTTTGCTTTTACACCCATGCCCTGCAGTTTGCCTTCTAATGTTTTTGCACGTTCTGCACTGCTGTCGCTCACATAAGTAAATGCAATGTTGGCGCCATGTTCGGCAAACTTAACAGCAATGGCTTCACCAATACCACGGGCGGCACCGGTTACTATGGCAACTTTTCCTTCTAATAATTTCATGCAATCAGGTTTTGTAATGCTGCAAAGTAAAGATTTTATTCATCTTCCATCAGCGATGGCCGTTCAGTAATTTCATGATATTTGATCACATCCTTAGCGTAATAGTGTACAACCATACTTTTCCTGCTAAGCTGATGATTCATGACCGGCAAACCTCCATGAATTAGATTGGCGTGCCAGATCAACACGTCGCCTTTTTTTGGCAGAAAAACTTCTTTATTAAATTGATGCTGCAAGAGGATTTCATCCGTCATATCCTCATAATCGCTGTATAGTTTATTGCCCAGCTTTAATCGTGTGCTGTAGTTTTCAAAATCATCATTCAGCAGGTAGGGTAATTGATGACTGCCACGATAATAGAACAAAGGCCCGCTGTCAGGATCAATATCTTCCAATGCAATCCATGCAGCTATCAAATAACCCAGCGGATAAGTTGTCATGTGAATACTGTCACTGTGCGCCCTTTGTCCACTTCCTTTTACAAAATTGAGTGTTTGAAAAGGAACCACTTCTGTATCTAAAATAAATGAAAGTATTTTTTTCAACCCCTCATCCTGCATCATCTGTTTAATAACAGCTGAATGTTTAAAGCCATGCATCACTTTATTATCATGGGTGATAGGTAAATGTTTTTCGTTGATGAGTTCATCAACAGCCTGGTTTACTTCATCTGTTTGTGCTGCTGTAAAATGATTCCTGATGATGATAAAACCATTTGCACTCCATTGTTTCAGTTGTTCCTGAACATCCAAAGAAAAATTTCGAAAATTTTCTTTTGTTTCAACAACCGTTGCAGAATCATTTACATCCAACCAGGCACTCGAAGTTTTATCGGGAAAATCTTTGCTGCTGATGGAATCAAATAAAGGCTTGTGAATATTGTATTTGCTGTATGCTTTTTTGTTATGATGCAATTGTTTTACATGAAGCAAGTTGTAGAGCCAGTGAAGTGGTTTGTAATCCTTGAGTTTATCTTTCAGCTTCATAACTGTTCTTAAAAAGTAAAATTTCTTCTACATAGGAACGGTCGTTGCTGAGCCGGGGTACTTTGTGTTGCCCGCCCATTTTGCCTTTGCTGCGTAACCATTCATGAAAAGTTCCTTTAGGTACAGGATGAACAAACGGTAAACGCAATGCAATATTTTTATACCGCTTGGCTTCGTAATCGCTGTTGAGATTTTTTAATGCTGTATCCAATTCATATACAAAGTCATTTAAATTCACAGGGTTCTTTTCAAATTCAATCAGCCATTCATGTGCACCGTTGTTGCTATGGCTGAAATAAACAGGAGCAGCAGTATAATCATTTACAATTGCACCTGTCTGTTCACAGGCAAGCGCTATCGCTTTATCTGTATTATCAACAATCAACTCTTCACCAAAGGCATTGATAAAATGTTTTAGCCGTCCGGTTACTTTTATGCGGTAAGGAATTAAGGATGTAAATTGTATAGTATCACCTACTATATACCGCCACAACCCTGCATTGGTACTGATGATGATGGCATAGTTTTTACTTAACTCTACTTTGTTCAACCCGATTGTATCAGGGAATTTTTTTCCATACTCTTCTATGGGCATGAATTCATAAAAGATGCCATGATCAGCAAACAGCAACATGCCTTCTTCATCGGGCTGGTCCTGTGCTGCAAAAAAACCTTCACTGGCATTGTACATTTCAAGGTAATTGATGGGCTTGCCAATAATTTTTTCAAATTGTTCACGGTAAGGCACAAAGGAAACACCACCATGTAAATATAATTCCAGCTCCGGCCACACTTCACCCATGGATTGTTTACCCGTTAATTCAAGGATACGGCGGAACAGTACAAGGTTCCATGTTGGCACGCCTGAAATAGAAGTAACGTTTTCTTTAATCGTTGTTTCTGCAAGCTTTTCAATTTTACTTTCCCATTCATCCATCAGCAACACACTCAGCTCTGGAGTACGGATCCAGTTGGTCCAGAAAGGTGCGTTTTGCATCAGCACCGCACTCAAATCACCAAACTGTATTTCATCATTTAAAGGATACACGTTATGGCTGCCGCCGATCACTAATGATTTACCAGTTAATAAATCACTTGCAGGAAAATTGTTATAGTATAAAGTCAATACGTCTTTACTGGCTTTGTAATGCCCGTCTTTCATGCTCTCTTCGCTTACAGGAATGAATTTGCTTTTGTCACTGGTAGTGCCGCTGCTTTTGGCAAACCATTTTACAGGTGTGGGCCATAATACATTTTCTTCTCCGTTCATCATCCGTTCTATAAACGGTTTGATGTCATCATATTCATGCACCGGAACGGTGTTCTTAAATTCACGGAGGTTGAATAGTTTTTCAAATTTATACTGCTGACCGAATTGTGTGTATTGTGCCGTGGTTACAAGATCCTGCAATACTTCCCGCTGTGCTGCCACCGGATTGTCCATCCAGCTTTCAATGCGCCACATGCGCAGGCGTGCAAGTCTTGATATGGCGGGGCTGAGAAGTTTCATGTTGATTGCAGCAAGATAAAAAACTTAAGGCAAACAGCGAAGGTGTAAATTAATGTTATCTGGGTTTTTCAGCTCTCAGAAACAGAAGAATTGTATTTAGATCAGAATTAAGACTTGACTCATCGTTTAAAAGATTTTTAGCACGGGAAGATATTTCTAAATCATTATTTTCTTTCCCATAAGTTATTAGTGATTCCTTCAGCTCTTTTATGAATCTCGAATAATCATCTATTCCTAAATCTGATTCAGTAATGTCTTCTGACCTACCGTATCGATAACCTATACTTTTCTCTCTTTCCTTTTGTGCTTCATCAATTCTGTCAGACCATGCTAATGCACTTTCAACTGAACGTATCAGGTTTTCTATAGTTATCTTATTAGAATCTCTTACTTCATCATGCAAATAATCCTTCCGCTTCAACTCAAAGTTTCTTCCAAGATATAAACGACGTACATGTTCATCTGCTGCCAGCTCTTCGGCCGTGCCATGTTTAAAGATTTTTCCTTCAATGAGCAAGTAAGCCCTGTCGCAAATAGACAAGGTTTCGGTTACATTATGATCGGTAATAAGGATGCCGATATTTCTGTATTTAAGTTTGGCCACAATAGCCTGGATATCTTCCACTGCAATGGGGTCAACACCTGCAAAAGGCTCATCTAATAAAATAAATTTGGGATCAACTGCCAATGCACGGGCAATCTCCGTTCTTCTGCGTTCACCACCACTTAAAGAATCGCCCATGTTCTTGCGTACATGATG
>JANMOR010000618.1:0-2230 GCA_031369435.1 Chitinophagaceae bacterium | reverse complement strand
AGCAAAATCATCAGGTTGCGCCGGATTTGCTAAATTATTGGTTAATTTGATAAAAACTTCGCGTGCGTCGTCCAACTTTCCGCTTTGCAGATAAGCTTGGGCAAGTAGTGCTAAATTTTCACGAATTCGTCTGTCATTTTTAGTTTGCCCTTTGTCCGTCGTTCCTGTTTGGCGATTTAATAATTGAATCATTACTGCAGTACCATTGACCACTACATTAAAATTGCCCTTACCATTTACAATAACGAAACCTTTATACACTCTTGCTGCGGCTTCTGTTACTTTCACACTGTTCATAATGAGTTTGCCCGTGCGTAAATCATCACTTACTTCTTTTTTATTCTGAACCCATCCATTGGAATGAATATACTGTACACGATCATCCAAAATAGCATTCAACGAATCCAGCTGTTTATTGACCATCCAACGGAATTTATTTTCATGCAGTTTCAAGACAAATTTTTCTGTTGCAGATTCATCTTTTATTTTTTGTGCAAAACTGGTGGCTGCGATGAATAGAAATAAGAAGAGTAAAAAGTATTTCATAAATGCAAGTTAACAAGAAGATGCTTTATGCCGGGAAGTCGGGAAGAAATGAAGAAATCATTTTCTTACAGCCTTTTCGCCTTCCCGGCTTTATTGTTTTTAGTTGCTAAAACAAAAAACCCCGGCATTTCTGCCGGGGTTAAGAATTTATAAATAAGAGGTCTATGCTTCCCTGCCCGACTACGTCATTCAGGCGGGCATATGCACTTCAATTTCTTTTTGCAACGCATCAAAAATTTCATCAATCGTTCCTTCGCCTTCTATTGCAGCCAGTTTATCAAACTGCTTATAGTAATCGGCAACCACAGATGTTTTGTTGCGGTATTCATTAATTCTAGCACGTATCACTTCTTCATGTGTATCGTCGCTGCGGCCGCTGGTTAAACCCCGGTTGAGCAAACGCTTAATCAGTTCTTCTTCCGAAACCAGTAAAGAGATCATTGCATTGATCTGAGTTCCTTTCAACTTCAGTAATTGATCCAGCGCCTCAGCCTGGGCAACCGTACGTGGAAATCCATCAAACAAAAATCCTTTGGCCTGGGGGTTGGCATCCAATGCCGAACTGATCATCCCGATCACCACTTCATCCGGCACCAGTTGTCCTTTATCCATTATTTTTTTGGCTTCCATTCCCAATGCTGTCTGGCCTGCAATTTCACTACGCAGCAAATCACCCGTACTCAGGTGCTTGAGACCATATTTTGCAATTAATTTTTCAGATTGGGTTCCTTTTCCACTGCCCGGAGGGCCAAATAAGATCAAATTAAACATAAGTACTTAAAAGTCTTGGTGTAACTGTAAATATAAACAGCATCGTTTAATAATTTGCAAACTAAACCGAATTTGCTTGAAACTTGTTAAATAAAACAAGCATTTGTTAAGATGACCCGGTTTGTCGGCCTGCAGACATCCACAGGGGCACTGCATTTCGTAACTTTAGCAAATAAATGAAAAGATCATGATGAGAGTATTGATGCTATTGGCTTTTTTGCAGCTTACATTTGTTAGCTGTAATGCCCAATCAACCCAGACAAAAGTAAAAAAGAATACCATGAGTGAAACAAAAAAACCTTCTAACCCGGTTTATTCAAAAACCGATTCAACCAAGGTAACCCTCAGTGAAGAGGAGTGGAAAAAGATCCTTCCATCTGATGTGTATTATGTAGCCCGTCAAAAAGGAACTGAACGTCCATGGACCAGCAAATTTGAAAAGTTTGATGAAATTGGTACTTACTATTGCGCCGTGTGCGGTAATGCATTATTTAAAAGTGATACCAAATTTGAAAGTGGTTGCGGATGGCCAAGCTTTTACGAACCCATCAGCAAAGGTTCTATTATTTACACACCCGATAATGCACATGGTATGACAAGGACAGAAGTACAATGCGGCAGATGTAAATCGCATTTGGGTCATGTGTTTGAAGATGGACCACCTCCAACAGGTTTGCGTTATTGTATTAATGGAGTAATTCTCGATTTTGATAAAGCAAAAGCAACAGAGAAAAAATTTATTGAAAAGAAAGGTGAATAAAAAAATCAAAATAGTTAAAGCGACAATTGATGATTGCCGCTTTAACTATTTTTTTTCTACCACATGTTTATCAGGAACAATGAAATAAATATCATAGTTCCAGGCATCAATATCTACGATCTTACTGTTTTCTTTCCATGGAATATAGATGAT
>JANMOR010000596.1:0-5233 GCA_031369435.1 Chitinophagaceae bacterium | reverse complement strand
TGTTCCGCAGAGGATAAATCCTTTTTCATCTTTCAACACCAGATCATTGAGCCAACCTGTTCCCGGTTTCGTGCCGATATAAATAAACAATGCTTTTGCAGGCACTGTTTTTTCTTCACCTGTATTTGCATTCCTGAGTGTAATAGTTTCTAAAATCGTTGAACCCGAACATGCAATGATGTCTGTATTGGCAATAACATGAATGTTGGGAGTGCGGCTGATATTTTCTACCAAATAATTAGCAGCTACCTGCGACAAAGTTTCACGCCTGATGAGGATGTTCACTTCTTTGGCAAACTTGCTCATATACATGGCGGCCTGGCAGGCTGAATTTCCTCCACCAACAATATAAACACTTTCATTGCGGCAAGCCTGTGCTTCAACTGATGCAGCACCATAATAAACACCGGCACCACTAAATTCATCCAACCCTTCGATCTCTAATTTTTTATACGCAACTCCTGTTGCAATCACAATGGCTTTGCTGTGAATCTGCGAACCATCCATCAGCTCTGTGATCTTATATCCATCTTTTACAGTAATTGTTTTTACTTCCTGTGGTGTGAGAATTTCTGTACCAAACCGAAGTGTTTGTGTAATAGCTCTACTGCTTAATTCTGCTCCGGAGAGTCCGTTTGGGAAGCCGAGATAATTTTCAATACGTGCACTGCTGCTGGCTTGTCCGCCGGGATTACTTCTTTCAATGAGTAATGTTTTCAATCCTTCACATGAACCATAAACAGAAGCCGCCAATCCTGCCGGTCCCGCACCAATGATGAGTACATCATACATTTCTTTGCTTGCCTTTTGCTGCAGGCCAACACGTTCAGCAAGATCAGGCAAGGTAGGATCTATGATGAAGGAGCCATCTTTCAATACAACCAATGGTAGATCCGATTTGGAAATATTTGCACTCATTAAATATTTTTCCGCTTCTTCATCTCGTTCTATATCCATCCAGATATAAGGAACCAGGTTGCCTGATAAAAACTGTTTGAGCTGATGACTTTTAGGCGACCATTGAAAACCGATGATCCTGGTAGCTTCATGATCAGGTTTATATAATGCCTGCCATTCATCTAAGAGATCATTTACGACGGGAAATAATTTTTCTTCAGGAGGATGCCATGGTTTTAATAAATAATAATCAAGTTTTACATTGTTGATGGCTTTAATGGCAGCATCAATATCGGAGTAAGCAGTGAGCAATACTTTTTTAGATGCAGGAAAAATTTCATTGGCTTTTTCAAGAAAAGCAATGCCTTCCATTTCGGGCATACGCTGATCAGAAATAAATAAAGCCACCACTTCATTCTTTAACTTTAATTCTTTGATCAATTCAATGGCTTCCAATGCTGATTCAGTTGCGGCCACTTTATATTCATCTCGGTATTGATTGCGGATGTCCCGTTGAATGGCACGCAGTACCTGCACATCATCATCAATTAAAATAATATAAGGAAGTTTCATTTGTTATCGGGTTATATAACTGATTTAATTAAAGGTTCGTTTTGTATAAGCGGTATGCAAATTGAAAAAGCTGTTCTGCCCGGAACAGAATTTACTTTGATATCGCCGTTATGATTTTTGATGATCCTGTTAACGATATCCAAACCAATACCTGTTCCTTCACCCACTTTTTTGGTTGTAAAAAAAGGATCAAAAATACGGGACACAATCTCTTTTGGAATTCCTTTGCCGTTATCAATAATAGAAACAGTAACATCTTTTTCAGTACAGGTTGTTTCAACAGTGAGTGTGCCGTTTTTGTCAAGAGCAAAGATGGCGTTGTCAATCAGGTTGGTCCAAACCTGGTTAAGTTCTCCAACAAAAGCCGGAACCTCGGGCATATCATTGCAGAATTTTTTGATGACTTCAATATTTTTTTCACGGAGTTTAAATCCCAACAATGTTATGGTGTTTTCAAGATCCTTGTGAATGTTGGTGGGTTGCAGGTCGTTGGTACGATCCATATGCACATGGCTTTTAATGGCTGTAACCAAATTGGAAATGCGGCCCGATGCATCAGCAAGATCTTTAATGATTTTTTGTGAGCTGATTAAATTCTCCAGCCAGGGAATCATTTGTACAAATGTTTCCTTCCCCAAATCGTTGCGGATATTTTCCAACTCTTCAATTGAAAATCCGAATTCAGCAAATGTTTCTGCAGCTTCCCGATGTTTAACATTGTTGTTTTCCAGCCAGTCTTCAATTTCATCTTCAATCTCCATGCGTTGCATAGTAGATTGTTTATTATTATCAGTTGCTGTGCTTTCTTTTTTCTCAACCAGGCTGCGGATGTTTTGAATATGTTCAGGCGTGAGGTTGCAGGCTACTAATGTTTTGGTGAAATCATAATTGAGGTTGACCCGTTTGCTGAGTTCATCTGCAATACCACTGATGGCGGATGCAGGATTATTGAGTTCATGTGCAATACCTGCAGCAAGATTACCTAAGGCATCAACTTTTTCATGTTGAAGTTTGGTAGTGGCAAATGCTTTTGCACGTTCGGTCATATAACCAATGAGCCGCTGAATCAAATCAGGATTGAGTTGCTCCAGATCATGAAAATGATCTTTATGAATACGCAATAACTTCACATCTCCCAACGCATACGAATAACCGGGATGGGTTTTCATTCTTGAATAAGGTAACAAACCACCAACACCACCACTCACATCATTATTCTCGAAAGTGAAATAATACACCTGCCTCCCGTTGATGTACATATAAAAAGCAACCCTTCCCTGTATAGCGATCCACATCACATCAGCAGGCTCACCATATTTTACAATGATATCCCCATCTGCATATTCATGATATTGTGAATGATCTAATATCCATTGCAGATGTTCATCAGGCAGATCTTTTAAGGCGACAACTTGTTTCAAATCTTCAATCTGTACCTCTTGCATGGGAGAAAGGTTTTAGTTATGCTGTTGTTAGACCGGCAAAATAAACTTAGCTGTTCATGGGTATTGACTATGCCATTGGCATCCTTAACATGATTCAGCTTAAATATACAACAGTATCTTACAAAAGGAAATGCCTCCCGAAAATTTTCAAGAGGCATAAGAGAGAACCAATTATTATTTTTTTACAAGACTAAAGTTTTGTAGAAATCATCTAAACATTTTTTTCGCCAGCTTGGTATCATGGCCATAAATATCTTCTCTGAAATTAAGCATCCCGTTTTCATCGGCCCATGCTGTGTAATAGGTTACGATAACAGGAATAGGGTCTTTTACTTTTACATATTTTTCTTCGCCACTGTTCATTGCTTCAGCAATTTTTTCAGGTGTCCATTCAGGTTGATTGCGAAGAATATAATTGGCCATTTTCTCGGGTTCTTTCAAGCGGATGCATCCATGACTGTAAGCCCTTTTATCTTTATCAAAAAGACTTTTTGATGGAGTATCATGAAAATAAATATTGAAACTGTTAGGGAATAAGAACTTTACTTTTCCCAAAGCATTTTCACCACCGGGCTTTTGACGGATCTCAGGAATTTCGCCACCATTGCTAACAATTTCCATATTGTGCGAAGCGAGGTAACTGCCGTTTTTGTTCATTGCAGGCAGTATTTCATTTTTTACAATACTCTCCGGAATATTCCAATAAGGACTAAACACCACCTGGTTCAAATCACCATTAAACATCATTGTATTATGACCTTCTTTGCCTACTACTACTACCATATCAAATACTTTCTTGCCTCCATCGTACATATGCAAAATAAATTCAGGGATGTTCACGACAATCAGGTGGCCCTTTGGTTCTGCTGCAGTCCAGCGCATACGATCCATGTTCATTAATAGTTGCTGCAAACGTGTAACGGCAGGAACATTCATTTCTTTTACCACTGCTTCGGTTAATACTCCTGTTGGGGTAAAACCATGACGTACCTGGAAATTTTTAATTCCTGTTTCAAGGTTCGTATCAAAAATCAAAGTTGTATCAGCAGACATATCACCCGATAGTTCTAATCTTTTTTTAAGATTTGCTACACCCGGTGATGCAACTCCTTTTTTATACATGGCTTTTGAAAAACTTACAACAGGCCATCCACCGTTTTTAGCAATCGTGTAATATTTTGTAAGCTGTTCTTTCAGGCCCCGGTACGATGCATTTACATCCTCGAAATATTTATCGTCTTTATGTTTTTTATTGATCAGTGAATCGGCCAACTCCAATGCGTCTTGTTTACGGGAAGGGATAAACTTTTCCATTTCCTTTCTTTTTACATAACCCTTTTCATAATTATTGAGCATGTATTGTATAAAATGCTGCGTCAGCAACAGTTCCGTATTTATAAAAGATTTAGAAGCAGACACAGCAAGTTCTTCTTCGGCTATGTACCGATCCATTGTTTTTTGAAGTCCTTTATGATTTAAAGAAGTATCACCGTCGTAACTGGTAACATATTCATGTAAATTCCAGTAGCCACGGGCCTGTTCAGTAAGTCCATCTTCGCTAAACCAGGCAAACTGGTAATTGCGTGCATTATAAAAACTACGGATACGCCTTGCAAGAGTGTCTGCAACTTTTTGCTCTGTAATAAATTTTTCCATCAGCACACTATCCAGGAAAAGACTGCTGTAAGAGTTGCTTGCCGTAATGCTCACATCTCTTTTCGTTACATTTTTACGTTCTTTTTCTGCTTTTTCTTCTTCGGTAGTGGTTTGTGAATTGGAACAACTCAATAATAAATTACAAACAACAATAAACAACAATATTTTTTTCATATTCTTCTTATATACAAAAGCTGTGCCCCTGTTTACATGTATTGATATAGAGGTGCAAAGGTTTTCATGTTTCTTTTAATAATGGTGCATAGAATTGGCAAGCACAAATGAATTGCATAATCACTTGCGATGCAGAAAGTGCCGTTGCACAAAAATCAGTGTATAATTTCTGGTAATTGTTATACAATTACATCAGGAGTTGCATCATTCACACTTTTGTTGAGAACTGGTAGTATCTTTTGATTCTTAAATATGCGGATATTTACAAATCATAGTTTTTGTCTATGATAAAATAAATTAAATAGATAACCACGTTGTTCAATTCATCCTTACTTTAGCCCTTACAAGATCATCAAACAATTATTTTATGGAAAAGGAATCAAACCTCAACGAAGCAGCCGGTACATCAACTGTTAACGGCGAAAGCAAATGCCCTTTTCACAGTGGCGCAACAAGACCAGTCGCAGGTAATGGAACCAGAAACCGTG
>JANMOR010000583.1:0-7456 GCA_031369435.1 Chitinophagaceae bacterium | reverse complement strand
TGTTTTTAGAATACAGTTTTGTTTTCTGCCAATTCATCCATCATTTCAGGCAACTCATGTAAGAGGTTGTTTTAAACGGAACATTCATCATACATCTTTGTGTTGTTAATCAATTCAAAACATTAATCATTAAACCTTTCAAAAAAAATGAAAAAGATTTTTTTCCTGGTATTAGTTGCAGCTGTAAGTTTTACCTCCTGCAAAAAAGAAGACAGCGACAAGAGTGGCATATTCAAAGGACCTGAAACAATACTGTATCATGGCAAAGCATGGACATGGATTCAGTTAAACAAAGAAGGCAATCCTGAACGTGTTGCTATCAGTGTAAATGACGATGCACTCAACAGTGTAAAAATTGGTGATGATAATACAGGTGATCATGCACACAACGATCATCTCATATTGAAATTTCACCCCAAGGCCGATGTTACTCCCTTTAAACATGTTTGGCTTAACTGGAATCCAAGCGGCCATCCGCCAGTTGGTATTTATAACAAGCCTCACTTCGATTTCCATTATTATATGGTAAGCCCTGAAGAAAGAGAAACATTTGTTGACCAGGCAAAACTGGATGCAAGTCTTCCTGCTGGATATTTACCAGCCAATTATATTGGTATTGACCCTGTGCCAACAATGGGCAAACATTATGTTGATGTTACTTCTCCTGAATTAAACGGCCACCCTTTTTCACAAACATTCATTTTTGGTTCTTATGATGCAAAACTTGCTTTCTGGGAACCGATGATCACTTTAGAATTCCTGAAGAATACAACTGATTTTGTTAGAGATATTCCTCAGCCGGCTAAGTTTCAAAAGACTGGATATTACCCAACAAAAATGCGGGTTGCAAAATTCAATGGCACAACAAATATTATCCTGGAAGGATTTGTTTTAAGACAGGCATCATAATAACTGAGTTGATCCCGAAAGATCTGCAGTTACACGAACAGATTGATCATGAATAAACCCGGAAGCCCCGTAAGGCTTCCGGGTTTTATTTTAAGCAATTGAAATAATTTGACCTGTTGATTAAAATAAAAGCAGCCATCACATTTCATTCAATTATTTCAGCAACTCATACTGTTGTGTCTTTCTTTTCAATACTGCATTCTTCAATTTTGTTCTATAAAATCATTAACAATTAAACCTTTTATTATGACACGGTACAATATTTTTAACCACATTCATAAAGGCCTGCGGGCTTTACTATTTGAAACTGCTTTGCAACTGCAGCAAACAGATTTTACCAATGCAGATGAAGCAGATGCAGCAACACAACAGGTACAATTGGTACTTGATCTGTTTGATGAACATGCACACACAGAAGATCAGTATGTATTACCTGAATTGCAGCAGTATGAACCATCGGTAGTTGATGTATTTGAAAAAGAGCATCAAAAAGATCTGCTGATGAGCAGGCAGCTATCTGAATGGTTGAAAGCTTTTGGATATGCCATAGCACCAGGAGCAAAAAAAGATATTGGAAAAGGAATCAACATCGCTTTTGTTGATTTTATGAACTTTAACCTGGAGCATATGAAGAAGGAAGAAGATGTGCTCAATAATCTTTTCTGGAATTATTATACCGATCCGCAACTGAAAGCACTTACCCAGGCTATTCTTGCTCATGTACCCAAAGATAAAATGCCCGCATACAGTAAATGGATGATGCGTGGTCTTTCAAATGACGAAATAACCAGTTGGCTGAAAGAGGTAAAAAATAATGCACCCGATTTCGTTTTTCAATCGCTAATGGATCTTGCTTCAGTTGAATTGAGTGAACAACGCTGGCAGCAGGTACAGGAACAATTAACTGAAGGAGCCATGCTGGCTTAAGTAAAACATCTATTCACAATTAATTAAAACTTTATCATGAAACAGAAATCAGTAAACATGCTTGTAATGCAATTGCGGATTTGCATTGTTGTCCTCCTCCTTGTCCTTTTAAGTTTTGTACTCTTTTCCTTTACTGTACATAAAATGGCCGATGACTTTTTAAAACAGCTGGGGTTGAGCAAAGCCGGGGCCGATGAAAAAATAGTACAAAGTATCCTGGGAGGCTCCATTGATGTATATGGATTAAAGAATGCAAAAAATATTGCTTTAGGAAACAGGGCAGCAGTAGCAAAAGACATTCTTGTTTATACAAAACAGTATACAAACAGTGCTGCATTTATTAAGAGTTATAACGATTTGCGGAATTCATACAAACCAAAATTCAACAAAATAAAAACGGCTGAAGAAATGCGCCAGGAGAATATTGCCTCATACCAAAAAGCAGTCAAGGATATGGAAGAAGTGGTTAAAAAAGCGGATGCTTCATTGAAACCTGTGTTTGAAAAAGCGCTAACCGATGGAAGAAAACAATTGAAAGATGCAGAAGACCCTAATAACAAAGTTTATATACGTTATGCAAAAGGATATGAGGAAAATGTAAGATTTAATCAGCAGAATTACGACCGGCAAATTGCAGATTGGGAAGCAGAGTATCCTTCAAGCCAGTTGTTATTTGTAAAGAAACGGTTGCAGCAATTCCTTAATGAAACGGAGAATATTGATTTTGCAGCAGAGCTTACTGTAAGGAATGGTATAAAAGTATTTGTAAACCCTGCCTATGAATCAAAAGGAAACCGGTGGAAAATGGCTTACCGTGCTGGAAAAGATGTTGTAACAACTGCAAGAACTTTTGCGCAGCAATGGACAAGTGAAATTAAATAACCAAAATTGATATATAGGCAGAGCAGGCGGGATAGTTGGTTTTTTTAAAAGTTGAACTACAGGCTTTAACGATTATTGTTAAAGCCTGTTTTTTATTGTGTACTGTTAATATAAAGACAACATAATTATTCTTATGAAGCTGTAATTTTGATTTCTATATGAAAAAGAAATTATTATTTGTTTGTGTTGAAAACAGCAACCGCTCACAAATGAGCCAGGCTTTTGCAAAAATCATCGGCGGCGACCAGGTAGAAGCATACAGTGCAGGAAGTAAACCAAGTGGTATTGTAAATCCAAAAGCAATTGCAGCCATGAAAGAATTGAATTATGATCTGTCAGTACATGATTCAAAATCTTTACAGGAAGTGGAACAATATGCACCCTTTGATGCAGTAGTAACAATGGGTTGTGGCGATGCCTGTCCTTGGATGCCTGCCAAACAATTTATTGATTGGGAAATTCCTGACCCCAAACATATGGAACCGGAAGACTTTAATAAAGTAAGAGACTATATCAAAACAAAAGTGACCGAATTGCTTCAGTCACTTTAAGTCGGTGAGTCACCCCTTTCATTCGACAATTATACTTTCACTTCTTTCCATTTCCCTTTTTTGAAATAATACCAGGCAGTTAATGCAATCAACGTTTCTGCAACAGGAATGGCAATGAAGGCACCCAGAGGTCCAAGGTTAAATGTTTTCGCCAGCAAATAACCCAGCGGTATCTGGAACAGCCAGAAACAAATGAAATTAATCCAGGTAGGTGTCTTAGTATCACCTGCACCATTTAATGCCTGTATCATTACCATTCCTATTCCATAAAAAACATAACCGCTGCCCATGATTTGTAATGACAATACTCCAAACCGATGAACTTCGGGTTCGTTTGTAAAAATGCTGATAATGGGAGAAGCAAAAAAGATGAACAGCAACATCACTGCAGCCATAAAGATTGAATTGTACTTTGTTGTAATGAGTACACTTTGTTCAGCTCTTAATGGTTCATTAGCTCCAAGGTTCTGTCCTACTAATGTAGCAGCAGCATTACTCAAACCCCAGGCAGGAAGAATAAAGAAAACAACGTTACGGATTGCGATCTGGTATCCGGCACTTGCATCCGTTCCGCCTGTTACAGATACCAGCCAGGCAAGTACTATCCAGCTTCCGCTCTGTATAAAAAATTGTAAGGTGGCCGGCCAGGCAACTTCAAACAATGTTTTAATAATTGGGGGGTCCCATTTAAAATGCGACCACTTCATTTTAAGTGATCTGTTGCCACCGAATAAATGATAACATTGATATAGCACACCAGTACCACGACCAATAGTTGTTGCGATAGCTGCTCCTTTTAATCCAAGCTCCGGAAATGGTCCGTAACCATAAATTAAAAGTGGACAAAGTATAATATTAATGATACTGGCAATCCATAAACTACGCATGGCCATTGCTGCATCGCCTGCGCCACGAAAAATTCCGTTGATAAGGAACAGCAGTATAATAACAGTTGAACCTCCCATCATGATACGGGTAAAAGAGGTTCCTTCTTCAACAACAATTGGTGCAGCTCCCATCAACCGGAGAATATCGGCAGCAAAAATAATTCCTGCAATACTAAGTACTATTGCCACAATCATTGAAATGATGATTGCCTGTGCTCCTGCATGAGTGGCAGCATCCGGATTTTTTTCTCCAATACGTCTTGCCACAACTGCTGTAGCAGCAGTGCTGAGTCCAATAGCAATTGTATAAACAAGTGATATAACTGATTCGGTTAGTCCAACAGTAGCAATTGCATTTTTGCTATTTGGCAAATGGCTTACAAAATACATGTCCACTACTGCAAATACAGATTCAAATCCTAATTCAAGAATCATAGGAATCGCTAATAGAAACACAGCTTTTCGGATGCTGCCCTGTGTATAATCCTGCTCTTCACCGTTGAGTGATTGACGGATGGTTTGAAATATATAAGATAGCCTGTTTTGATTGTTGGGTTGAGTCGTCATTTGAAAATAAATTAATGAAATAAGATAACAAACGAAGATGGTTCGTTGAAATTTGGAGAAATGTGTGAACAATACGACTTAAACAATCATAGACCTGAAATAAGTGCTGCAAATCTAAAGGTTTTCCTCATTTCATTGAAATGCGGCTCTTGAACAACGGAAACTATCCGTGTAAAGGGGTATTTTTCAGGGTTAAAAGTTTTTTTGATTGATTTATGCGAAACTAGTTTGTAAATTTATGCAACTGTTATTGCATAAATTTTGTCTCAACTAAGGCTGATTGTATAACCCGGTATAAACAGATAGAGCCTTTCGGGCATATTGACCAAACAACAATTAAAACACAACTGATGAAAAAAATAATCTTCACCCTCTCCATGATTTCGCTGATCACTGTAAGCTGGTCGCAGGCGAGAATACCCGTCAATGACCAGGGCACAAACACTAAACCCAAGGAACCACCAGTTACGAATACAGGTAATACTACTACCAGCAGCGAATTAAAAAAATACAGCGATCCTCAGAGCAGGTTCAGTATCGGCTATCCCGGCGATTGGAAACTGGAAGACAAAACTGATAATGCCATCATCCAGATTACATCACCGGCTGAAGGGGATAATGATAAATTTCGCCAGAATGTAAACCTGCAAATTGAAACCCTCAGCAGCGGAACAACGATTGAAGAATATGTAAAGACCAATATGGATGCAGTAAAAGATATGGTGAAAGGTTATAAAGAAGTTTCATCCATGTATTTTAACCGTAATGGTGCCAAAGCGTACCAGATTATTTATAAAGGAAAGTATGGCGCCACAAAACAATATGCACAATGGCTGGGAGAAGAATTGAACTTACCAGTTGTAACTACCGGCGAACTGAAAACCGATGACCTGTTGCCATACGATTTTATAATAATTGGCAGCAGCGTTTATATTGGCAAATTGCAAATCAGCCAATGGCTGAATAATAACCCTGACAGTATCAGAAGAAAAAAAATCTTCTTTTTCCAGGTAGCAGGTACACCACCTGAGGAAAAGGAAAAACTGAACGTCTATTTCCGCTCAGGTGTACCTGAAGAGATCAGGGAACAATGTGAAGTTTATTATTACCCGGGTAAAATGATCTTCAATGAGCTATCATGGAAAGACAGGTTTATGATGAAGATGGGAGCAAGATTAACTAAAGACCCTGCTGCAAAGAAAACCATGTTGACTGATTATAACAATGTCAGGAAAGAAAATATTAACTCCCTGGTTGATGCAGTAAAAAAATTTAGTGCAGTTTCAAAAGAAAAAGTACCAGTTTTAATTTAATCATTACCTGTGGCTATTATTAGTTAAAGAAATACTGTAAAGAAGCCATTGTCCGTGCATCCGTGGCTACTTATCAATCTTTATATGACGTGCCTGTAAAAAAATCCACCGTTAATATATAGAGATAGCCTATAAATTATGAGTACAAAAAAACCAGCCTTCTTTTATTGATCCTTTACTATATTTACTTCATTACTCATTGATACAATCTTCCTCATGCCCGACCATGCACACATGACATCGCTGTTTGAAAATGCAACCGAAGGCATAATACTCACAGGCCCTGATGGCAAAATTGTACTGGTAAATCCCGCTACAGAAAGAATATTTAGCTTCAATAATGATGAGCTAATTGGTCAACCTATAGAAATACTGATCCCGGAACAAGTCAAACCTCATCATCATACTTTAAGAGAGGGTTTTTATCAGGAACCATCCAACCGGGTAATGGGGCAGGGCCGTGACTTGTATGGAAGAAAAAAAGACGGCACCAATATCCCTGTAGAGGTTAGTTTAAGTCATTATGAAAAAGAGAATGAACTTTTTGTGATTGCTTTCGTGGTAGATATAACCCGCCGCAAAGAGATTGAACGAAACATGCTGGAACAACAAAAGCAATTGGAAAAAGTAAGCAATGAAATCAGAAAACTGAATGCGGATCTGGAAGTAAAAGTAGAAGAAAGGACCATGATACTGAAAGAAGCATTGCAAAGGCTGGAACAATCACAAACAGAACTAAGTGAAGCATTGGATAAAGAAAAACAATTGAGTGAGATTAAACGCCGCTTTGTTTCTATGGCTTCCCACGAATTCAGGACACCGCTCAGCACTGTTTTATCTTCGGCTTCATTATTGGAAAAATATACCAGCACCGAACAACAAGATAAACGCAGCCGCCATATTGATAAGATCAAAAATTCAGTGCGGCACCTGAATGATATCCTGGAAGATTTTCTTTCCCTGGGAAAATTGGATGAAGGAAAAGTAAGCGCAAATATGACCCGGTTTGATCTGCTGGAACTCATTACTGAAACCATTGATGAAATGAACGGTTTGCTAAAAAAAGATCAGCAGATGATAACAGGGTATGCCGGTGACAGCTGTATAAATTCTGATAAAAAATTATTAAAGAATATTATAATCAATCTTATCACCAACGCCATCAAATTTTCGGATGAAGGCAGCCCTATCCATATTCAGACAAAAGTAGAAAATGGATCGGCATTCATTTCAGTTACTGATAAGGGAATAGGTATTGCAAAGGAAGATCAGGACCATCTGTTTTCAAGTTTTTTTCGCGGAGCCAATGCTACGAATATTGCAGGTTCGGGGCTTGGCCTGCATATTGTAAAACGATATACTGACTTGCTCAGGGGAGATGTACATTTACAAAGCCAAGTGGGCAAGGGAACCACAGTGA
>JANMOR010000551.1:0-2289 GCA_031369435.1 Chitinophagaceae bacterium | reverse complement strand
GGCAAACAATCCTCAGTATGAAACTCATTATAAACTGGCCTTGTCCATCTATGGTCAGTATTAGAATGAATATTTTGAGGAAATAGTATCAATCCTCAATAATTTGGCCATGAAAAAAGAAGGTTAGGGCCAATTAGACGAAGCAATTAAAAACCTGCTTGTCAATACCGAACATGAAGGAACAGTTGTTCGGTGGAGTGCTGCTCTTGCTTTGGGCGAAATTGTACAACTCAAAACAAAACACAACAAGAACCTGTTGCCAGCTATTGAAACAATTTGCAACAGAGAAGAACAAAACAGCATCAAAAAAATATACTTCTCTGCAATGAAGAAAACGAAAACAGGCTGACAACATGGCCATTTACCGTTGCTGTTGAAAACACCGTAACGTCATAAGATTGAGAATAGACCATTATATACAGGAGCTTGCGTATATTTAATAGTTGGCGGCCCTGCATTTTTTCATTTCTAAAATTCAGGTATGAAAATTATTGAACTTGCTTTAGCTTCCTTTATTTGCATGCAACCCTTCACAATAAGTGCCCAGGATTTAAACACTTCAGACAAGAAAGAGATTTACAGGACAATTGTTTTAATTGGTAAAGCATGGACACAAAACAATCTCGACACGTTAAATAAATACATTGATGAAAATTATATTCACACTGATGTTCGTGGACACAAATTAAATCGCTCTGAATGGCTTGGTTATGTAAAAGACAGAAAAGACAAGTCTATAACTAATCCTGATATTGCATTTGAAGATGTTCATATTTCAGTGTATGGTGATTTCGCAATTGTTACGGGCATTAACACTTTTACCGGACAGGCATATACATCAAATGAGGCCAGCACAAGCAAGCAAAGCAAGCTCAGATTTACTCAAGTATTGAAGAAAGTAAATGGTGCGTGGAAACGGATAGCTTTTCAAGCGACCTATATTGACATTCCATAAAACTAAATTTACAACGATCCATACAAGCTCTTCAACATAAAATCATTATTAACGTGCTTTAAATTGATGATTACCTTTTCTCTTATTTAGTATCTTACTGTTTATGAAACCTTCAACCATCATCAAAGCCGGTTTCCTTGTTGGCACACTCGACATTATTGCTGCATGTACACAGTTCTTTATCAAAACCGGAAAAAATCCTGAAATTGTTTTGAAATATATTGCCAGCGCATTGTTTGGAAAAGAGGCGATGAATTCAGGAGTTATGATGAGTGTTGTTGGATTACTACTGCATTATGCCATTGCATTTATTTTCACGGTCTTTTTCTTTTGGATCTATCCTAAAATTAAAATTCTTTCAATCAATATTTTTTTGACGGCAGTATTATACGGTTTGTTTGTGTGGACCATCATGAACCAGGTAGTAGTGCCCTTATCAAAAATACCTGCACGCCCGTTTTCATGGCCAGGTGCTGCCCAGGCAGCAGCCATCTTAATTGTTTGTATTGGGTTGCCACTTGCGGTTCTTGCTAAAAGAAAAACTAAAGGAAGTACTACCAGTTAACCGTATTGCGTATCCTGTTCACCATATCATTATAGATACGCCGCATCATTTCAGCCATGGCGTCTTCTCTTGAAGGCATGGGCTGGCTGCGGCTCCGGTTGATGAGGTTCCAGTCGCTGTTGTCCAATGCACGACGGTCGCCACTGTAATCAGCAAACTCAATGGTGAAGCGATAATCAGCAGGTAACCGATCCCATTTGATCTGTGTTCGGTTTACTGCATCTGTAACAATGATGTTCATGTCGGCATTAGCATTGAGTTCACGTTCGGTAACATAAATAGTTGCATTCACTGTTTGATAAATGGGCTTGTTGGCTGTGTCTCTTCCCGTTTCAATTTGCTGACTGCGGTTATATGTTCTTGTACGATCTCTTTGCTGATCAAAGCGAAGATTGCGCCACACCAAATCAACAACCAGTTCAGGTGATCGGTTTTCCCTGCGCAGATCATACTCATTGTAAAAACGTGCAGGGATGTTATTGGAATTTTGTCCGCCCAGGTCACGAATGATATTGTTATGCATCATCCTGCTGTTATTGTTGTACTGGTTCCAGCCGGTGTTCATACTGTAATCATCGTATTGTATTTCGTTGATGAGTACATGCACAATGCTCCGCTCGAACGCTTCTTGCATTAACTCCTTGGCATCTTTATAATTGAGCACATATGCCGCTGATTTTTGAAAAGCATAATAAGCTTCTTTATAGTTTTCTCTTTGTTGTTGCTGCATTTGTTGCGTGCCGTATGCATAGTAATCTGATGCAGCTGA
>JANMOR010000512.1:0-3239 GCA_031369435.1 Chitinophagaceae bacterium | reverse complement strand
AATTGAAAGCTATTGATTTAAGATTCGCAGGGAATGGTGGACAGGCTTTTGCTGAAAAATCAAAATATTATAGTCAGCATCAGCCGAGGGGGTGTAATTGATCTTATAAAAACAAAAGGCTCTTTTAAGAGCCTTTTGTTTTTATTTATCCCATATTATGAAACACTTTCTGCACATCCTCATCTTGTTCCAGCCTTTCAATTAATTTACTAACGTCGGCTGCCTGTTCATCGTTAACAGGAACAGTTGTTGAAGGTATCCATTCTAGTTCAGCAGTAATAGGAGTGATACCTTTATCTTCCAATGCTTTTTGCATATTGCCAAAATCAGCAAAGGCACAACGTACCACTAAAACATCTTCCCCGTTTTCTCCGGTACCTTCACCCAACTCTTCCAAACCAAAATCAATCAACTCCAGTTCCATGTCTTCAGCATTCAATCCTTCGGGCTTTAATTTAAACACACCCATCTTTTTAAATTGAAAACTTACACTGCCACTATTTCCCATAGTTCCGTGTCCTTTTGTAAAATGACTTTTTACATTCGCAACAGTTCGCACATGATTGTCTGTTGCGGTTTCAACTAAGATGGCAACTCCATGCGGCGCATATCCTTCGTATAAAATTTCATCATAATTTAAAAGTTCTTTTCCCTGTGCCCGTTTAATAGCAGCTTCTACACGGTCTTTGGGCATGCCTACACTTCTTGCATTCTGAAAGCAACGACGAAGTGCTGCGTTTGAATTTGGATCGGCACCACCAACTTTTACAGCAATGATAATTTCCTTACCTATACGGGTAAAGTTCTTAGCCATTTTATCCCAACGGGCAAACATGGTTGATTTGCGTACTTCAAATATTCTTCCCATAGTTTTTTATTAACTCAAGATGAGGTGAAAAACTGATAATGACATCCGGGGGCTTGTTCAACGCTCAATTTTTCATCTTACAATCTCCCTCGGGGCTGCAAATCTAAGGCAATGGAAGTAAATGAAAAACGCCCCGTTTAAAACGGAGCGTTTTTATTAAGAATCTGTTTAATCAATTAACTAAGCGGTTCCACTCTCCCTAATTTTCTTGCAAACACACCAAGATGTACAACTGCAAAAACAAGCGATAAATAAAACAAAGTTCTGTCGGCATCAAAGCCTACCGTATTCTGATGTAAAAAACCTACAATCACGAGTAAAACACTTAGTGCTAAACCGGTATAGCGGGCAATCCGCATCCCTTTCCTGTTATCGGTTCCATTTCCTAGATGACTGTGTTTGGCACCGTACACCAAATAGATATCCATACCAATCAGCATCCATACAATTAACCTGATCCATGTATCCATTGGCAGAAACACCATCATAAACAAACAAACACCAATACCTAAAATAGGAACTAATGGTACAAGTGGTGTTTTAAATGCTCTTGGTAATTCAGGCATTTTAACCCGCATTACCCACACACCAATACATACTAATATAAATGCAAACAAGGTTCCGATGCTCGTCATTTCACCAACTACTCTTGCAGGGATAAAAGCAGCAAACGCACTTACAAAAATCATGAAGAGTGTATTGCTTTTTGCAGGTGTTTGTGTTTTAGGATTTACAGCAGAGAAGATTTTAGGAATTAAACCATCTTTACTCATACTGAAGAATACACGGCTTTGCCCCATGAGCATCACCAATATAACAGAAGCATATCCAAAAAGAATAGCAACAACAATAGCACGGTTGAGCCAGGGGTAATCCGGTTGTATCATACCTGATGCATCGGCTTTACCCATATGATCAATAGCAACCGCCACAGGAGCAATACCATCCTTACCAGCAAATGTGGTATAACTTGTTACACCCGTCATTACATGTGCAAAGAGGATATATAATATGGTGCAAATTGCTAAAGAACCTAAAATGCCAATGGGCATATCCCGTTTTGGATTTTTCGCTTCCTGGGCTGCAGTACTTACCGCATCAAACCCGATGTATGCAAAAAACACAATGGCCGCTGCACGTATGATGCCGCTGAACCCAAAGTGTCCAAATGTTCCGGTATTATCAGGAATGTATGGATTGAAATTGTCGTTGTTAATATACTGCCATCCAAGTACAATGAAAATAAGAACAACTGAAATTTTTACCGCAACAATTATGCTGTTAACAAAAGCACTTTCTTTAGTTCCTTTTATCAGCAACAAACTCATCAGTACAATAATAAAAACGGCAGGTAAATTAATAATACCACCATCCCACGGGCCAACAGTTAGTTCAACCGGCAGGTGAATATCAAACCCTTCCAGAAATTTAACTAAGTAACGGCTCCAGCTTATACCAACTGTTGCAGCACCAACAGCATATTCCAAAACAATATCCCAACCAATGATCCATGCAATAAACTCACCCATGGTGGCATAGGAATAAGTGTATGCACTTCCAGCTACAGGAATCATAGAAGCAAACTCTGCATAACAAAGACCGGCGAATAAACAGCCAAAACCTGCAACAACAAAAGAAATGGTAATGGCGGGACCTGCGTGATTGGCAGCAGCCATACCTGTAATAGAAAATAAACCTGCACCAATAATGGCACCAATGCCGAGTGCAATTAATCCTTTGGCGCCAAGGGTTTTCTTTAATGTATGTGCTCCGGCATCTGCTGCTTCATGCATTAAAGCATCCATCGGTTTCCTTACAAATAAACTCATACTTTATTGGGTATTATAAATGATAAATGATCTGGAAAAATAGAGATTTATTCTAAAAAACAGCCAAAAGATTTATTAACGGTGAATGCCGGTATTCTTTCAAACCCGAATCTGTATATTGCGGCACATTAAATTTACTACATGAGCAAGGGTAATCGTTTAACCATCTATATCCTGGGAGCAATGGTGCTGGGAATTGTTGTGGGTTATGCTATTCATGTTTCTGCTTCGGATGAATTTATTAAGAGCTTCGCAAAGAATATTAAACTGCTTAGTAATATTTTTATTCGCCTTGTGCAAATGATTATTGCTCCGCTGGTGTTTACAACATTAGTTGTAGGTATTTCAAAACTGGGCGATCTGAAAGCTGTTGGCAGAGTAGGTGGTAAAGCATTGCTTTGGTTTATCACTGCATCACTTGCTTCATTATTGTTAGGAATGTTATTGGTGAATGTATTTAAACCCGGCACATACATTGATCTGAGCCATGCCGATACAGAAGGTGTAAAAGACCTGATGACAAAAACATCTTCTTTTTCTTT
>JANMOR010000502.1:0-3906 GCA_031369435.1 Chitinophagaceae bacterium | reverse complement strand
GTATTTTTTTGGGCAACACCGGTGGAGCATCGAAATCTTTATTGTTTAGTCCAAATATGAAACCCGGATGGGATCATGGCTTTCACGCCTATGATGCTTATATACCCGATGTGTTTCAAACAAAATTTTATAATACCACACGACCATATACTCAACTCAGTTATGTTTTAGGAACAAAAGCTGAACAAAATATTGGCGTGGTGCATACTCAAAACATCCGTTACAACTGGAATTTTGCATTTCGGTTTAACCTCATCAATTCACCCGGTGTGTTCCGCAATCAAAAGAACAACCACAGCAATTTACTTTTTAATACCTGGTACACTACACCCAACAAAAGATATACGGCCTACTTTATCATTGCCGGAAATAAAATTGGTGCAACTGAAAATGGCGGGTTAAAAGATGTGAGCCTGCTTGACAGCACACCAGCTTTTAGTGAACGTTTCAACATCCCCACCAATTTGGGAGGTTCTGCATTTGAATCACAATCTTTTTTAAGTAATACGATTAATACAGGTAACAAGTACAGTACAACCAATGTCTTGTTCCGTCATCATTACGATGTAGGAAAAAAAGACTCCATCACAACCGATTCTACTGTTGTGTATTTGTTTTATCCACGGTTACGTTTTCAGCATACGCTGCAATACAACCGTTATACCTTTCAGTATGCCGATTCAAAAGTTGATCCTGAAGGGTACAGGCTTTTATACAATCTCAGCAATCTGCCTGCTACATTTGGTTTAAAAGATTTTTGGAAAACATTCACCAATGAGCTGGCTATTTATTCTTTTCCTGATATCAAAAATCAACAGCAGTTTTTAAAAGTGGCAGCAGCTGTACAAACATTAAGTGCAGACTTTGGTACTAATCAACCATCATACAGTAATGTTTTTCTGAATGGAGAGTATCGCAACAAAACCAAGAATAAGAAATGGGATATGGAATTGTCGGGTACATTTTATCTCACTGGGTTAAACAGCGGTGATTATAATGTAAATGCGTACCTGAAAAGATTGATCGGGCAAAAGCTGGGATATCTCACACTGGGTTTTCAAAATGTAAACCGCAGTCCATCTTTTATACATGATGATCAGAGTAATTTCAAACGCTTCAATATTGGTAATACGAATTTCAATAAAGAAAATACAAGCATTGCATCTGCTATATATGAATTACCACAGCAGCGTTTGTTGTTAGGCGCCAAATATTTTCTTGCCGGTAATTATATTTACTTTAAAAATTATACACAATCTGAACAGGAGGCAACCATCTTTAATGTGTTGCAATTACAATTGCAAAAACAATTCACCTTTCGCAATTACTGGAACTGGTACACCGAAGTATATGTGCAGCAAACAACTGCTAACGCACCCGTAAACCTTCCTCTTGTTTTTACAAGAAACCGTTTTGCTTATGAAGGAAGATTTTTTAAAAACCTCAACTTAAGTACGGGTCTTGAAGTACGTTATCATACACCATACAAAGCAGATGGATATTCTCCTGTGCTCGGTCAATTCTTTTTGCAGAATACGGAGACGATCAAAAATCTGCCCGACATTGCTGCTTTTCTGCATTTCAGGGTTCGAAGCATTTTCCTATTTATCAGGGCCGAAAACCTCAATACGGCTGAATTAAGTCCTTCATTTGGCTTTCTCAACAACAATATGGTTACTCCATTGCAGCCAACACCTGGCTTTTTTGTTCGGTTCGGAATTTTTTGGGGCTTTGTTAACTGAGTTCAGGCTTTCTCTTTCCCGATTTAACGGTTATCTTTGTGGCATTGATGATGAAGAAAATACTCATATCAGTAATTGCTGTTTTTTACCTTGCCGTTACCAGCGGACTGGTGATCAATATGCACTATTGTATGGGTCAGTTTTCTTCTGTTACATTCAGTCATGATGATGATCACCAGGATGGAACCTGTGATAAATGTGGCATGAATAAATTAAAAAATCATTGTTGCACGGATGAAGTAACAACCTTAAAACTGAATGATGTACATGAAGCGTCCGGTTTTTCTTTTGTACTGGCATCAATTACTTCATTTGTTCCTGAAAAACAAACCGTATTGCACGAGCCTGAACAGGGCATATCTGCCATTCCTGTTACAGATTATTTTTCTCCACCTCCCAACACACTCAATAAAGTGTATCTTGATATAAATGTTTTTAGAATTTAGAAAGATCAGGTTTTATGAATTTTTCAGTCCATAACTGAACTGTTTTCGTATATCAAAGAAATTATTTGCCAATTTCAGAAAATCTTTCTGATAAAAACATTAAAAAGTATTCAAATGAAATCAATACAGGTGATAACCTCGTTTATTTTTCTATTTGTATTTGCAGTGAATGCAAATGCACAAACCAAGACTTCAACATTTAAGGTATCGGGCAATTGCGGTATGTGTAAAAAAACAATTGAAGGAGCTGCAAAAAACAGCGGCGCTGCATATGCAAGCTGGGATGTTGATTCAAAAGTAATGACCGTAAAATATGCATCAGTTAAAACATCCGTTGATAAAATTCAAAAAGGGATTGCAGATGCAGGATACGATAATGAAAAGTTTACAGGTAGTGATGAAGCATATAGTGAGCTGCCCGGATGTTGCAAGTACGATCGCAAAGTAGCTTCCTCGAAAGAAGCAATAGCATGTTGTACAAAAGATGGCAAATGCACAGGCGACAAAGACTGCTGCAAAAAAATGGAAGGCAAAGCTGATTGTTGTGCAAATGGTACCTGTGCTAAAGAAGGCGGCTGTTGCGCCACTTGTGAAAAAGGCGCAGACTGTTGCAAAAAAGAGGGAACAGTTGCAAAAGCTGATTGCTGTAAAGACGGCCAATGCACTCATCATTAAATTGTATCACTTTGTAAAAGGAACAATATGAAAAAGTATTTCTTATTTATTTTTTTAAGTATAGCTGTTACAGCAGGTGCCCAGTTTAAATCGGCTACATTACAAGCCAGTGGGTTAACCTGTGCCATGTGCAGTAACGCTATCAATAAGTCGTTGAAAACACTTTCATTTGTTGAAAAGGTACAACCCGACATTGCCACTTCTTCTTTTGTGATTACGTTTAAAAAAGATGCTGAAATTAATTTTGATCAGTTGCGGAAAAAAGTGGAAGATGCCGGTTTTTCTGTAGCTAAGCTGCAGGTGGTAACTGTGTTTAACAATGCCAATGTGCAGAATGATCAATCGGTAACCTTATATGGAAAAGTGTTTCATTTTGTAAACATTCAAAACCAGGTGCTCAGCGGTGAAAAAACGATCATCATTGTTGATAAGAATTTTTTATCAGCAAAAGAATATAAAAAATTCGCAGCACTTACAAAAGCCGAAAGTTTTAAAACAGGCGAAGCACAGGGTGTACGCATTTATCATGTAACTATTTAATCAACGGGAAGGCGCAAGCCTTCCCTTTCTTTTATGCTTCGTTTAACATCTATCCTTTCTCTTTTATTTTTTTGTGCAGCCATAAAAGCACAGGAGTTGTATGTTTTCAGTAACCCTGCATTCAATATTCCTGCAAAAACAATTGCTTCAAAATTGTTGGCTAAAACAATGCAGTCTTACCATAATAGTGAACGGGAGTGGAGGTTGATGCCTGAAATGCAGATTGGTCTTAGAAAAAAAAATAATGTTGGCAGCTTCTGCAAGTTTTTCCAATATGTTTTTCCAGGATGCCATCAGCTTTGAAAGTGCAAGATTGTATGCCAAATATCGTTTTTACAGTCATGATGAAGTGCATCAGCATTTTCGTGTTGCAGTTTATGCCGCAGGAGCATGGTCGCAGAACCCATTGGTTTACCAGGAACTGAACCTCGATGGCGATAACAGTGGTGTACAGGCAGGTGTGGTGGCTACTCAACTCATTCAAAAATTTGCCGCATCAGCTG
>JANMOR010000492.1:0-3028 GCA_031369435.1 Chitinophagaceae bacterium | reverse complement strand
GCTCCAGTTTTATTTTCAGTAGTTGGCAAATGCTGAACTTCATATCTTTCCTCTTCACTCAAAAGTTTTGCAAAGCCATACAATAACTGAAAACTGTTTTGTTTGATCTTATAAATATTATCCTTGCAGTACTCCGGCTTCAGATAAAAGGAGGATTCAGGATCGGCACCAATATCTCCATCACGTGAAAACTTTTTACCCGTTGCACCACCATAAGCTGCAATCAATTGCACAGATGCGGGAATATTTTCTGTATGAAGCTTAACGATAAATCCTTCACTGTTGTACAATGCAATTGCATGTATATGGATGACCCCGTTATTCAACAACGGATCTCTCACTTCATACAGCATTGAACCGGCACGGTAGATTGCTTTGATATTCTTTGCTTCGATCAGCCATTTACTTTTTCCATTGACAATAAAACCAAATTTGATGTTACCACCCATACCCGGCATATACAATGCAAACTCAGGCAGGTCGCCAGCTTCAGCACGGAAAGCCGTATTGCCACCATACAATGCACGGTTGAAACGTTTTGTTCCGTTTTCAATTACAATATCATTCCCTTCAGGGTGATAACGCAGCTCCCGTTCAATGCCATGCCATAGTTTTTGACTTTGTTGTGCAACAACATTGTTCAACAAACAAAAGACAGTAAACGAAATAAACAGTAATAGTTTCATTAAAACATTTTCTTTAACCCTTCCCATTTCACCTTCCATGTTTTCGGAAACCCGATATTGATCCCTTTATCTGCATCTGCACCCGTGCACATTAATGCAACTGCATTCAACACACCTCCATTGCCAGGTAAATAAATCGTTAGACGATCATCCTGGTAATTATGCCCATTCACTAAATAAGTATTTGTGCGAACAGGCATCAGCAATGCATTCACTGCTTCTTCGCCCATGTGCAAACGTGCAGCTGTCATGGCCATCAATGGATAATCCCAACCCCATGTTTCATTCCAGTCCCATTTTTCCAATACTGTGAAATATGTTTTCTTCATCACAACGGTATCCAAACCATTTGCTGCAGGGATGGTACTGTAAGCACCTAACACTGCAGGATGATCAGTTAAATACTTCGATCCTTTTTCATAACAATCAGGTGTATTCTCTGCTGCGAGATACACTCCATTCAATTGTGGCAATGGTGCCAGATTATGAATGATCTCATCCCATTTCTTTTCTCTTGGCAAGCCTGCACGTACTTTCCATTGCTGCGCCACTTCCAATGCCCAGCTCCAGTACGACAATTCATAGGTTGGATTAAACGTTGATACGGCATCAAAACATTCCTGCGCAGGAATCAAACCTTTACCCAGATTATATTTTTTGGTTTGTTGATTATAAGATGGAAACGATGCCATGAAATCGGCAGTTGCAAATAATAACTCTTTGTACTTATTTAAAGTTTTACTTGTTGGGTTATGACGATACAACAACTCAGCCATATAAATAAAATGTGGTTGTTGCCAAATGAGGAATGCACCAACAGATGAAGGTGCTTCATCACCATTATTATCTGTCATCTTTTGCCAACGTAATCCATCAAATCCCTGTCGTTTTGCAATCAACTTTGCTTTTTCTGCAACAGTGAAATACCAATCGAGACTTTTTTCCATTAACTCCGGTCTGCCCCATTGCGCAAAATGAACCGCATGCCACCAATGCATTTCCAGATGTGGTTTACCATACCAACTGTTATAGGTCAATCCTGTTTCCTGCGGAGGATATGCTGCGGAGCATTGCACTTTGGTAAGGTATTGCGACAAGACAACTCTGCGTTCCAGTTCAAATGCACGTTTATCTGCTGTGCCGGAGAAATCAACAGCACCACCACTCGACCAGAATTTTTTCCATGCTTCACTGCTGATTTTACTCACTGCTTTGAAACCTGTTACTACTGCTAATGTTTTTTTCCCTTCAAACAGGCAGGTAATTTCATAGTTGTTGTTTTTTACTGATTGAGGTGTGATCAAAAAATAATGTTTACTTTTTTCCTGAACAATAGATTTATCAGACCAGAATAAACTTGATTTGTATTTGAATTGATCAAGAGTTCTGTTTATGAAAATACTGTTTGTTCCAAACGTTGTAACAGAAGAATGAGCATCTTCATTCATCCAGTTATTACCAACATCTTTAAACTGGGCATTGGGATAAGGAAATCTTACCCGTATGCTGATTCGTTTTTCATGGAGTAAAAGCGATTCAACTTTAAATGTAACTGCATCCGCCTGCTGATTACAGACAGTACTCACTTTTACAGGAATATTTTCAACAGTAAAGGAACTGATGATGATGCCTGTCCATAAATCTAATTGCTGGTTGATATTTTGTATGTCAGTTTCCTTTGCAATCGATCCGTCTTTCTTTTTTATTTCTAATCCAATATTCCCTAATTGTAAACGGTGTGGGTTTACTCTGAAATATTCCACTGCTCTTTTAACCCTTTCAGGTTCTTTTGGCTGTACGGTGTAAGATATTTTTCTTCCTTCCAGTTCATATATCTTTTGTGCTTCTTCTACTTTTAAATTTTCTGTATTAGGGAAACTATGCCAGCCCCATACTGACTGTGTTCCAAGCGGCACGCCTTTTATATAAGCATCCGGAAAACTCTGCATACCTGTTGCATCAACAGTAAATGCAAAGTTGCCGTTGCCAACAGTGAGTGATGAAAGCGAATCTATTTTATTGATGTGTACATTATGTCTTTTTACTACAGCCTCCCTGTTGATTGGTTGAGAAGTTGCCACAAAGGCACTAAGGCACAAAGCAACACAAAGAAGAAAAGTTGATTTAAAATTCATTGCTATCGTTTTAACGAACCACCGTCAGGGTTTATAACCGCTGACGGGGTTCTATACTCATCATTCGAATACATTATCCACTGCAGGTCTTGAATATTGTTCTTTACTGTTTGTTGTTTTTGGCAAACCAAAATAGAAATACAATGTCCGCTTTTTATTTCCTTTTACATGATTCAATTCACTTGCTAAAACAGATTTTGTTAATTT
>JANMOR010000477.1:0-9512 GCA_031369435.1 Chitinophagaceae bacterium | reverse complement strand
AGAAACAAAAAATGAGGATGCAAAAGTAGTTCGCAAAGAATTCAGCTATCAGAGTTTCAAACGCAGCTTCAGCATTGATGAAAAAATTAATGCAGAAGCCATCCAGGCGAAATATGAAAATGGGTTATTGAAACTTCTACTTCCCAAACTTGTAGAAGTAAAACAACCGGTGAAAAACATTTCCATTCAGTAATGAATGTAATATAGCTTGTTTTAGAGCAGTTGGTTTTCCTGCCTGCCGTCAGGCAGGGGTTTACAACCCGTTGTTTTTACAACGGGTTTGCGATTTGAATGAACTGAAGGTTCAACTAACAACCTGAAGTTTTCTATTGAATTATTAATTGCGCAATCTTTTGCACAGAACTCTTTTCAGTTTTTTAATATATTGAAGTGCTGAATTGGCGTTAGGGCAACAAAATCGATTTTCTGGTTTGCGATACTAAAGTATCTTCGCCTCAATTCAACATGAAGAAATCATTTATCCTTTGTATAAGCTTCTTTTGCCTGTTGCAAATTTATGCCCAGGAAAAAACAGATAGCATACTTGTACCAGTACCGGATACAGACACAATGCTTCGTATCCGCAACCTCAATCCTTATTTTACGTTGCATGTAGATAGCTCCCTAAGCTATAAACTGGAGATCAATAAGGATCAAAGTAATTATTACTGGTATTTAAAAAACTCACCGTTGGGTTTGCGTATCAACAAGGATAATGGTTTGCTTACATTTAAAGCAGATAAAGCTTACTTCCAGTCGGGCAAATTAAAATACGATGTTGAATACAAAGTGCAGTTAGGGGTACAAAGTTTAAATAAAGCTTCTGAAAAGACTGATACCTTTTTCACCATTCTTTTTTTTAATACAGAAATCATCACTTCAAAAATACGACCATCAGTTTCGAGCCCAATTACAGTTGATGAAGGCGATACCATCAGGTTTCAGCTATCCTGCGAAAATGGAAATTTTCCTGTGGAGATGATCAGTTTTGAAAGCAATCTTCCCATCAAAACTTTTACACCCATCAATAAATGTAATGATGAATTTGCATGGTGGATACCTTTTGATTTTGTAAAAGATAACGACAGTGGTAAAGTTAAAATTTTAAAGCTGCAGTTTATTGCTACTGATAAATTCCGCAACAGGGACACTTCAGTTGTGAGGATTATTGTAAGAGATGCGATCAACTACCCGTTTAAAAAAGAAGAGTACGATAAAGTTACGTCCGATTACAACCGTTACATACAACAACTGAAGTTCACCTTCAGAACATTGGATAAAAAAATTAAACGAACCAAAAACTCAAGAGTAGCTTTTGATATGGGCTCTGCGTCAACCGCATTGGCAGGAACTATTTTAGGAACCTCGTCCAATGAAAATCAAAAAAATATTGGACGTATTTTGCCTGGTGTTGGGGTAACATTGGTACCGGTGAAGGAAGCTGTAGCTCCCAATAAAGTATATGATCAGAATTCAGCATCATTGGTAAGAACCAGCATCAGAAGGTTGGAATACCTCTTGTCGGATAATGTATTGATTGGTGAGAAAGATCCTGACATTGTTCAAAAAACAACAAGGCTTCGAAGCGAATTGAAACAGATACAAATTCAGTTGATTGATATTCCTCTTGAAGAAATAGAAGAAGCCGGTTCACAGGATGCCAATAAATATTTTGACGATCCGAAAGTGAATAAGAAATACAGGCTCAATCGAAAATAAGTTACAAACAGCTCTCTTTTCTCCTGGTATCAATGATGTATTGAATCTTCCATTGACCTTTTACACGAACAAGTTGAAATGAATTAACTCCGCAATGGCTGAAATTTCCTTTGTAATAAAATTGATAAGGTGTCCATACACTTGCAAGAGAACCATCAATATGAATGGCGCCAAAACTAATGCGCTCATCTGCATCGCCTTTGTTTGTTTTTCCAACAAATGATGCAAACTCATTAATGGCATCAGTTTTTACAATTGTTTCACCTTCTTTTGTACGGCTGATAGTTTGTAAAACAGCCCAATCAGAAAATGAATTCTTCAATTCAACAGAATCAGCATTCTTCATTGCTGCAAACATTTTGTTAACAACTGCTTTAACTGAATCCTCTGTTGTTTGTGATTTAGCGGCATTCAGCAGTGCTACTGTTAAAAAAAGCGTAAGAAAGCTCTTCATTTTGTTTGATTTTGGCATTTGGCAGGTTGTTTGAATTACAATGATAAAACTTACCAACTATGCGTAACTTAAAATTTTACAAATGGTCTTTTGCGCTGATGATGCTTTTTTCAATAACATCAGCTTCAGCTCAACTCTTTCCAAAAGGAACACAAAGAGGCGATACAAACACCGGAGGTATTTTCGGTAACAATAACGACCGGCCTGTGATTCTCCGTGATGGAAGTAAACAATGGCCTGATGGAACAGTTCAGTATCCCGACGGCACTATCAGGTACCCTGATGGTACAGTTCGTTATCCCGATGGTACTGTAAGTTATCCACGCAATCAACGGACACAACAGGGAAATAATCATGATTATGATCATAACACCTGCAATATGCCTCCGGGACAAGCCAAAAAGAAATATGGTGGCAATGCAAAGGATTATGCAAAGGGAAAGAAAAATTGCAATTGCAAACATGGTAATGATGACTATGATGATGATAACAGGAATGTAAGCAGATACCCACAACAGTATCCGCAACAATATCCTCAAACCTATCCTCAGAATCGTCAGCAGTATCCGCAACAATACCCTCAGCAAAACCCTAATACCAAAAATAAAAAAGGTAGCAGAACAACAAATCCGGTTCTTTAAGTTTCGAACAGATAGATGATAACTAGAAAGCCTCCGATTTATCGGGGGCTTTCTATATTTAAATAAGATTGATATTAATAACCGAGGATCTTCAACATGCTTTGAGCTGTTTGTTCTTTGGCATACAACCAATCGGTAAGCTTCCCGTTTTTATCATGCCCTACAATAACATGTTTGGGTGATGGGATCATGCAATGTTTAATACCACCATATCCGCTGATCTGATCCTGGTAAGCACCTGTATGAAAAAAACCAACATACAATGGTTCAGCATTTTCTCCATTCAGTTTTGGAAGGAATACTTCATTGATATGTTCTTCTGAATCATAATAATCATGACTATCGCAGGTAATGCCACCCAGAACAACACGCTGGTAATCATTATCCCATTTGTTGAGTGGAAGCATCAGGAATTTTTCGCCAATACCCCATGTATCAGGTAAGGTGGTAATAAAAGAAGAATCAATCATGTACCAGTTCTCACGGTCGTTCTGCGTTTTTTGTCCTAACACAGAATAAATATGCGCCATACTCTCTCCTACTGTAAAGCTGCCAAATTCAGTATAAATATTTGGCATCGGCACGCCGGCTTTTTTACATGTTTTTTTAATAGTGCCAACAATTTCATTGATCATGAATTGATAGTCGTATTCAAAACCAAGTGAATGTTTAATCGGGAATCCGCCACCGATATTGATTGAATCAAGCTCAGGGCAAATTTTCTTCAACTGGCAATACAGGTTCACCACTTTATTCAGTTCACTCCAATAATAGATGTCGTCTTTAATTCCTTTGTTTAAAAAGATATGCAACATCTTTAACTGAAAGCGGTCTTCATTCCCTTCAATCTTATCAACATAAAATTCAAGGATATCTCTTGCACGGATACCGAGCCTTGAAGTATAGAAAGGAAAGGTTGGTTCTTCTTCGGCTGCAACACGTATGCCTACTTTGAATGGAACCTTTACTGTTTTTTTATATTGCTGCAGCTCTTCTTTGTTATCAAGAATGGGGGTTACATTTTTAAACCCGCTGTTGAGTAATTTAGCTATACGGGTTATATAGTTTTTCTGCTTATACCCATTGCAGATGATCTGGATGTCTTTGTTGATCTTTTTTTTCTGGTATAATTTATTGATGATCTCAATATCGTAAGCATAAGAAGTTTCCAGGTGAACTTCATGTTTCAATGTTTCTTCCACTACAAATGAAAAATGGCTGCTCTTGGTGCAATAGCAATAGAAATACTTGCCTTCATATTTATGACGTTTATATGCAGCTTCAAACATCTTCTTAGCTTTTTTGATCTGCATCCCGATCTTTGGCAAGTAAGAAAGTTTCATGGGCGTGCCATATTTATCAATCAATGCCTTCAAATCAAGACCGTTAAATTGCAGATAATCATCCTTCATTTCAAAACCTTCCTGCGGAAAATTGAAAGTTTGATGCACCAGGTCGGTGTAGGTGGTATTGGTCATCTCGTATGGGTTGGTATTCTTTGTCACCGTTTTTTGTTTGCAAACTTATCGCAAAAAAGAATTCATTGCGGTGAAGATTTTGAGCAATAAAAAAGGGTGAAAGAATTCACCCTTAATTGTTATTGAAATCCACTTCAATTTATTTAACTGAATCAACAAGCTTTTTAAAACTTGCAGGCTCATTCATTGCAAGATCAGCAAGGATCTTACGGTCAAGGTCAATATTCTTTACTTTCAATTTGTTGATGAAAACTGAATACGTTAAACCTTCTTCTCTTACTGCTGCGTTAATACGTGCAATCCAGAGTGCACGGTATTCTCTCTTTTTGAGTTTACGACCAACGTAGCTATAGGTCATACCTTTTTCTACTACGTTTTTTGCAACGGTGTAAACGTTTTTACGTTTACCATAAAAGCCTTTGGCTTGTTTAAGTATTCTTTTGCGACGGGCTTTAGACGCAACTGAATTTACTGAACGGGGCATATCTTAATGTTTTTAAATTATAAATGTTTGTTTACCGGTTTTTGTCTCTTATTTGAGACGCAATAAACGTTTTACAAAATGTACATGAGATTTTGCAACTTCACCGTCCATACGCATATTGCGTTTACGCTTTTTCGACTTTTTTGTAAGGATGTGACGTTTGAAACTCTTTTGGTGAGTGATCTTACCCGTGCCGGTTACTTTAAACCTCTTTTTGGCACTTGAATTGGTTTTTACCTTTGGCATTTGAATGCACTTTAATATGATACCCTGCTGGCGGTTTTGCACAGGCAAAACACTTATGGGGCCGTTTGGGAAATATAGCTTTGAAGAGCTACCCTTTTGGGGCAGCAAAAGTAGGGAAAAACAGTGGATAAAATGGTCGTTCTTTCAAAAAAATCTCTGCCGGGCTCATCTCATTCATTAATACTGTTGGCCACTTTACCCCAGTCACCCGTTTGTGTCATTGCAGGTACAATGATAGTTTTCTACTTTTCAGCCGTAAAACAGCATATTTCTTTGAACAATAAAATTTGAATATGAAAAAAATAACCAATTTCTGCCTTGTATTCTTCGGTGTAAGTTTACTTTTTTCCTGTGGTTCCGGTTCAAATAATCAAACCGTGATCAAAACAAAGGATGGCAACGTTACAGTATCTGACTTGCAAAAAGCAAGTGAACAAATGAAAGATGCAATGGATGTAGCCGAAAAGAGAAAACAGGAACGCCGTGAGCGTGGCGACACACTGGCTATGAATTATAAAGACCTGCAACAATACCTTCCTGATGTGAGTGGATATGAAAAGAAAGGAAACCCCGGTGGTGAATCAGTTAGCGGAGCTGGTTTTGGCAGTTTCAGTAAGGCTGAACAACGTTATGTGAGTGGTGATAAAAGATTGGAAATTGAATTGATTGATTACAATCAATCAGCTTTTGGTTTTACAACTGCAACCGGCATGTTTGGTATGAATATGCAGGTTGAAAATGACCGTGAAAAAACAGGTCCATTTAATACAGGCATGGATGGTATAAAAGGATATGAACGTATTTATAAAACGGAAGACCGGGCTGAAGTTACCTATGCTGTTGTTGATCGTTTTCTGATTATTATAAAATCAAGAGGCAGCAATGATATTGAAGAGTTGAAGAATATAGCTAAAAGTATGAAGCTTACAGAGCTGGCATCAAAATAAAGGGAATCAATTAAATGTATGCTTATCATGAAAAATAATGCAGCGCATGGAAACACACTTGAAATAAGTGGCGGCATTATCGGCCAAGGATTAGCGAAATAAAAAACCGCTCTGTTGAGCGGTTCACTATTATTCAGCATTTTCTTTTTTCTTCTTCGCCGTTTTGGGTGCAATGATCATGAGCATCCGTTTACCTTCTAACTTGGGAAAACCTTCAACCTGCCCGGCATCTTTTAAACGCTCGGCAAATTTCAGCAATACCAATTCCCCTCTTTCTTTAAACTGGATAGCTCTTCCTTTAAATTGTACGTATGCTTTTACTTTATTTCCGTCTTTCAAAAAGTTTTCAGCATGCTTTGCTTTAAAATCAAAGTCATGATCATCTGTATTAGGAGTAAAACGTATTTCTTTTAATTCAGCCGATTTACTTTTCGACTTCATTTCTTTTTCTTTCTTCTTCTTCTCGTATAAGAATTTATTGTAGTCAATTGCTTTACATACAGGTGGTACAGCTTGCGGAGAAATTTCAACAAGGTCTAAACCAAGTTCCTGCGCAATTTGTAAAGCTTTTTGTGTGGGATAAACACCAACTTCAATATTCTCGCCAACCAATCTTACTTCCGGTACACGGATCATGTGGTTGATGCGATGTTCGGGTTCCTTTCGGGGAATAAAACGACCCCTTGGAGGTCTTGATGGAAATGCCATATTAGTGAGCCCCCATCCCCTAAAGGGGGGCAATAAAATTTTTAGTTTAAAACTGTTTCCTTGAGGGGAAAGGAAACTGTTATTTTAGTTAGATACGCTCTTTAATTTCATGAACCGCTGCCGCAATAAATTCACCAGTTGCCAGTGTTCCTGCATCACCTTTTCCTTGTTTGCGGACTGCTACTTTTTCTTCATTCACTTCTTTTTCACCAATAACCAGCATATAAGGCACTTTCAACAATTCGGTATCACGGATTTTTTTGCCAATCTTCTCACTCCGGTCGTCAATCTCAGCACGAATATCAGCATTTTTCAGTTTACCAAGCAGTGTTTTTGCATAATCCATAAACTTATCGCTGATAGGCAGAATTTTTACCTGCACAGGAGCCAGCCATAAGGGGAACTTCCCGGCATAATGCTCCAGCAAAAAGCCGATAAAACGTTCATGTGTACCCAGTGGTGCACGGTGTATGATCAGCGGCACTTCCGGGTGATTGCTTTGATTGGTAAATGAGAGTTTGAACTTGTTACCGCTGTTAAAATCAACCTGGTTGGTTGCCAGGGTAAACTCCCTGCCAATTGTACTCCATATCTGCACATCAATCTTTGGACCGTAGAATGCAGCTTCATCCTGTACCTCTACAAAAGGGATATTTGATTCGATCAATACCTTCCGCACCATTGTTTCGGTTTCGTTCCAAAGCTGTGGTTCATCCACATACTTCTGCCCAAGTTTAGCAGGATCATGTAAACTTAAACGCATCACATATTTATCAATACCAAAAATATTGAAGTATTTAAGATACATATCATTCACTGCCCTGAACTCATCAGAAAACTGTTCACGGTTGCAATAAATATGTGCATCATTCATATGCAGACAACGCACACGCATCAAACCAAATAATTCACCACTCTGTTCATAACGGTAACAGGTACCATATTCAGCCAAACGATAAGGAAGATCTTTATAACTCTTGGGCTCTGCATCAAATATTTTATGATGATGCGGACAGTTCATGGCCTTGAGATAATATTTTGTTCCATCCAGTTCCATGGGTGGAAACATACTATCAGCATAATACGGAAGATGACCGCTGGTGATATATAAATTCTCTTTGGCAATATGCGGGGTTACGACTCTTTTATAACCTGCGGCTTCCTCGGTTTCTTTTGCCAATGCTTCCAGCTCTTCGATAATGATTGTTCCATTGGGCATCCACAATGGTAAGCCCGGACCCACATCATCATCCATTGTAAAGATGCCTAACTCTTTTCCCAACTTCCGGTGATCTCTCTTCTTTGCTTCTTCCAGCATCAAAAGATATTCATCTAATTCTTTTTGTGATGGGAATGTTACACCATACACACGGGTGAGTTGTTTATTTTTTTCATCGCCTTTCCAGTAAGCACCAGCAATAGATGTTAACTTGATGGCTTTGATAAAACCTGTATGCGGAATATGTGGCCCACGACATAGATCTGTAAAACCACCTTGAGAATAGAATGTGATACCACCATCTTCTAAATTCTGCAATAAGTCTAATTTGTATTCATCTCCTTTATCACTGAAATATTTTACTGCATCTGCTTTTGATATTTCCTGGCGTTGATAAGGATTGTTTTTCTTCGCCAGTTCATTCATCTTCTTTTCAAGGATCAACAAATCTTCTTCATTCATTTTTTTATCGCCCAGATCCATATCATAATAAAAGCCTTTATCCAAAGCCGGGCCCACCCAGAATTTCACACCGGGAAATAAAGATTCAACAGCTTCTGCCATGAGATGGGCGCTTGAATGCCAGAATGTATTCTTACCATCAGCATCATCCCAGGTCAGCAACTTTAAAGTAGCATCATCAGTAATAGGTCTGCTTAAATCCCATACCTGGCCATTTACATTGGCGGCCAGAACTTTTCTTGCCAAACCTTCGCTGATTGATTTTGCAATATCAAGAGCTGAACTTCCATTTTCATACTCCCTTGTTGCACCATCGGGGAAACTGATCTTCATCATGAATAATAACTTGATTTTTTTGAGAGCTGCAAAGGTAACAAATGATTGCGGATGAAGATGAAAGTAAAATTAACAAAGCCTTTCACCCACCACTTTTTTTCAATTGCGTAAATTGCATTGAAATTTGATTCAGAACTTATATGATGAAATACTTACTCTTTCTTGCTTTCTTGTTTTTCTCTTCTTCCCTGATGGCACAGAAATTCAGCGGACAATGGAGCGGCAGTTTTGATGCTTTGGGCGACAGCAGCGACCGAACCGAATATTTCCTGGAGCTCGAAGTAAACGGCAATAAGGTTGAAGGAACATCCACCACCTACTTCATCATCAGCGGTAAAAGGTTTTATACCATTTGTCAGATAACAGGAACATTTGATCCTAAAAGCAAGACCATTGTTTCAACAGAAGTTTCCAATATCAAGTCCAATACACCTGAATGGTTCAGAGATTGTTTCCAGGTACACACCCTCACTTATTTCCGCCAGGGCGATAAAGAAATATTAGAAGGAATTTGGAAAGGTGCAAGAAAAGAAGATAACTGCGGATCGGGTACTACCCTTCTTTCAAGAAAACAGTTAGCAAAAAACATGGTTACCGTTCCACCGCCGCCAACGAATAATACAGTTCGGATGAATCCGAATCTGCCAAAACCAAATACACAAAAACCGGTAACCAAGCCCAACAACAACACAGTTAAAACGCAACCCAAACCAACTGTTACAGTAAAACCACCTGTTAAAAAAGACACGGTTGTAAAAAAACAACCAACAATTACCAAAGTTGATAACAAAAATGAAACACAGAATAAGGTTGAAATA
>JANMOR010000419.1:0-2959 GCA_031369435.1 Chitinophagaceae bacterium | reverse complement strand
TGTATGAAACCCTGCAGTTAATTCGCTTTCTGCTTCTGCGAGGTCAAAAGGTGCACGGTTTGTTTCAGCAGTAACAGCAATTATGAAAATGATAAATGCAATCCACATTGGGATGAACCCTTTAAAAATCCACCAACCATTAGCCTGTGCGTTCACTATATCCGATATTCGTAAACTGCCAGTAAATACTACCACTGTAAGTATGGCTAAGCCTGCAGATAATTCATAACTCACAATCTGTGCACCGCTGCGCATGGCACCCAGCAATGAATATTTATTATTACTGGCCCAGCCGGCCATTAAAACACCAATGACTGAAATAGATGAAATGGCTGTAACATATAATACTCCGATGTTGAGATCCCATAATTGAAAATCTTTTGCAAAAGCAATAGGAGCTAATAATAACATAGCAACAATCATTGCAATAAACGGAGCAACATTGAATAATAATTTATCTGCACCATCTGGTGTCATTCCTTCTTTCACCAACAACTTTACTGTGTCTGCCAATGATTGTAACATTCCTTTTGGTCCAACACGGTTGGGTCCTAAACGGATCTGCATCCATGCAGCTACTTTACGTTCCATGAGTACCAGTACTAATCCTAGTGTTGCAAACAAAGCAATAGCTCCAATACCGGCAATCACCATTTCAATGATCATTGTCCAGGTAGGGTTTACCTGCTGACTTAACCATGTATCAAAGTTTGTTGCTATGTTGCTGAAGCTCCACATAATATTATCTGTCGATATCGGGTATTACTAAATCCAATGTACCCATTGCTGCAATCAGGTCGCCAATCTTTCCTCCTTTAATCATATGATTCAATGCAGAGAGATTAGAAAAACCAGGTGAACGAAACTTGATCCGGTAAGGTGTTGTACCACCTTCACTCACAATATAAACACCAAATTCACCACGTGCAGTTTCAACCCTGCTGTAAAATTCTCCTTTAGGCAATTTCAATACGGCTTTTGTTTTCGCCTGGAAATCTCCTTCCGGTATATTATCAATTAACTGTTCAATGATGCGGATCGATTGCTGCATTTCACGAATGCGTATCATATATCGTGCAAATGAATCACAACCTGTTTCCAGTATTTCATCAAACTCCAGTTTGTTATAAATTTCGTAAGGATAAAGTTTGCGTATATCAGAACTTACGCCACTTCCTCTTGCAACAGGACCGGTACATCCGTAAGAAATGGCATCTTCAGCAGATAAATAACCAACACCTTTCATCCTGTTCTGGAAAATGATATTGCCGGTTACCATTTCATCATATTCATGAATCTTACTTTTATATAATACAATGAAATCTTTTACTCTTTTTTGAAAGTTGGGATGTATATCATGCATCACTCCACCGGGTACCATATAGTTCATGGTTAATCTTGCACCACAGGTTTCTTCCATGATATCATTGATGGTTTCCCGTTCACGGAAGGCATGAAAGAAAGGAGTGAAGGCGCCGAGATCCATGGCCATTGCTCCCCACCATAATTCATGCGATGCAATTCTTGTTAACTCATCCATCAACACCCGTATCACTTGTGCACGTGGAGGAATTTCTAACTGCAATCCTTTTTCAATACATAATGCACATGCATGATTGTTGATATGTGAAGAGAGATAATCCATGCGGCTGGTTACATATATAAACTGCCGGTAGGTAAGGCTCTCACACATTTTTTCTATAGATCGATGAATGAAGCCAAGATGCGGTTCAACATTTTTAATTGTTTCACCGTTTAATGTAATCACCAAATGCAATACACCATGTGTGGCAGGATGTTGAGGTCCTACGTTAATGATTAAATCGCCTTCAATGGCTGATGCTTCCTGTACTATTTCTGTTTGTCTGTACATAATACCCACCCCTGCACCCCTCCCAAGAGGGGAAACCGGGCTTTTTATTTTTAATCAACTAATGAACTTCTTATTCAAATTCAGTTCTTTCATCTTCAAAAATCAACAACTCTGATTAATCAATCTCTTCAAATAAGCTGGTCCTGTGCCTTGATGGCTTCCCCTTCTGCGGGAAGTCGGAAGGGGGCCTATAGCCTGATCATATTAATCGGATCTTCAAAATCTTTACGCATCGGATTTTTTCCTTCCCATCCATCAGGTAAGATCAGCAATCGCAGATCCGGGTGGTTGAGAAAATTCACACCAAACATTTCATATACTTCACGTTCATGAAATTCTGCAGTGCGCCAGATTTGTGAAACCGTTTCTATTTCAGGATTGTTTCTGTCGAGTTTTGATTTCACTACAATGTTGTGGTGAAGTGTTGTTGAACAGAGATGATACACCATCGTTAAATGAGTCTTCCAGTCGATACAGGTAAGACAAAAAAGAAAATCAAAGAATAAAGAATCATCATTACGAAGTTGTTTTGCAAACGGCAACCAATCTGTTGTTTCTATATTTATATTCAACCATTCGCCGCCTTCTTCAAATATAGCAGTTGGTAACAGTTCGGTGATTTTGATCTTTAGTTCTTCTGTAGTCATTTTTTATACGGTACCTTCTTTTATTTGTTCACGGGTTAAACCGCTTTTAATTTTTTCCTGTAATGAAATGAGCGCATGCAATAATGCTTCCGGCCGTGGCGGACAACCTGCTATATATACATCTACAGGTATTACATGATCTGCACCTTTTACAACCGAATACGTGTTATAAAAAAAAGGGCCTCCGCTAATAGCGCAGGCTCCCATTGCAATTACATACTTGGGATCGGCCATCTGATCGTACAATCTTTTTAATACCGGGGCCATTTTGTTAACGATGGTTCCTGCAATGATGATAACATCGGCCTGGCGTGGTGTAGCACGGGCTACTTCAAAACCAAATCTTGAAAAATCATATTTCGCACCGGCAACTGACATCATTTCAATACCACAACAACTGGTAGCAAAAGTGAGGGGCCATAACGAATTGGAACGAGCC
>JANMOR010000361.1:0-11098 GCA_031369435.1 Chitinophagaceae bacterium | reverse complement strand
ATCAAAAATGAACACAATTTTCTGATAGGAGTTTCCAACATTGATTGCGCTGAAATCAAAAGTCAACTCTTCCCATGCGTTTGCAGTGGTTGTAGCTACTTCTTTTTCGAAACTGATTCCACCATTTGCAGCGTTTTCAACTTTCAATAATAATTTAGCCCCAATTCTTGGTGAGTATACTTTTACTTTGAATGTTTTTAATACTGAAAAGTTAATCGGGTTTACCATTTCAATTACACTGCCGCCATAAACTTCACCTGCATTCTTAATCATCCGTGCTACTTTAGTGCTCGTATTAATTCCTGACGGAAAAGGATTATTGATAACGGTAGAATTGCCGCCTCCAAAATCAATGAAGTTATAACCATAGGTTGTTGATTGAAATGTAAGTGGCAGTGCCAGGTAATTGGGTTGCACATTCGTTGTTAAAAAGCTTACATCATCCCAATAAAATAATTTTCCGGTACCGGCTACTCCAAAATCGAAAAAGATGGAGGCCATATCATAATTATATGTAAGGTTGATGGCGGCAGTACCTGCAGATTGATTTGCAAAATCAAAAATCAAGGTTTCCCATGTATTGGCTGCTTGTGTCATTGCCTCAGTTTCAACCGACCTTGTATTGTTAGTGCGATCTTCTACTTTTAACCGTACACGAATACCTGCAGCAGGAGAATATACCCTTACACTCATTTGTGTAGCACTTGCTGTAAACGGAATTTTTGAAGTAAACCCGGCGCCAATTGTAGTACCAGCCCATGTTTCAGCACCATTTGGTTTGGTTGTCTTCTTCACATTATTCGCAGCATTAACAGGATCAACCGCATTCACTGTTTGGTTATTTCCAAAATCAATCACTGTATAATTCACATTTGGCAAATCAAATGTTACAGGTAATGCAAGTAAACTTGCCGGCAATTGATTGGTTAAACGGATATCATCAAACAGGAACGTGAAGTTGGCTGAGCCATCGCCCATGGTTCCTAATTCAAAAATGAGTACAATCTTTTGATACGAATTGGCGGTGTTGATAGCGTTAAAATCAAACGCCAGATCTTCCCAAACATTCGCAACCGTAGTTGTTACTTCTTTTTCAAAACTGATTCCCCCATTCGTTAAATTTTCAACTTTCAATAAAACCTTTGCACCGATCCTAGGAGAGAATACTTTCATACGGAACACTTTATTTGCAGAAAAATTAATGGCACTGCTGAGTGCAATCAAACTTCCACCCCAAACCTGTCCGGCATTTTTTACCATACGACCAACTTTGGCGCTTGTATTAATGCCGTTGATCTGTGGATTATTAATTCTAGTTACAACACCTCCATCGAAATTGGAAAACGTGTAATTGACTGTTGCAGATTCAAATGTGATGGGCAATAACAAAGGATCAACTATCGTAATACTCTTTGTGAATTCAGTTGTTGCTGCCCCGCCACTTAATGCAACAACTCTTACTGTATATGTGCCTGTGGCTGCATAAATATGACTCACCGTTTCACCTTCTAAAAAAGTTACAGGCACTTCGTTTGGAACATCCCCAAAGTAAACACGAAACATCGTTTCATAGATTGCTTTAGCTGATACATTTACTTTAAAGTTATTTACTGCATCAACAACAGCAATTACTTCCAGGTTTTCCGGCGCCCTGAATGAAACAGTTAGTGATTTTGTAGCTTCTGTTGTTTGACCTGTTACATTATAACCAACTATCCGCACATTGAACACACCTTCTGCATACTTATGCGTTGTGTTTTTACCCGCTGCTACTTTTGCAGGTTGTGCTGTACCATCACCATAATAAATATCGTATGAAACAGCACCTTCACCATTTGGTGTTATAGTAACATTACCCGTGTTATCCTGCGTAATATCAAACATGGCAGACAACTTATCCGCTTTTTCTGCACTCGTCAGAAAAGATAAATCATCATTGTTCTCCGGTTTGCATCCTGTAACAACCAGCAACAGGAGCGCAAACTGAAACATATATTTTATTGTACTCATGATTTTCAATTTTTAATGTGTTGGAATTAATACCCGTTGTTTTGAGTTAATCCGGAAATAGATACTTCCAATTGGGGAATCGGAAATACTTCATGCTTTCCTGTAACAAAGCCTGTGATTTTCGTAGCAGCCTGGCCTGTTCTTACCAGATCAAAAAAGCGATCACCTTCCATTCCCAATTCCAATCTGCGTTCATCCCAGATGGCCTGCTTTAATGCGGCACCGCTTGATGTATTGTTGTGCAGCATATCGCCAAATGCACGTTGACGCACACGGTTGAGATAATCTTTTGCTTTTGTATCGTTAGGAGATGTAGAACGGTTGAATGCTTCTGCTGCCATCAGCAATACTTCTGCATAACGGATGATGCGGAAATTATTGGTATAGTTTAATTCCAACTGCCCACTTGTTTCACCTTTGCGTGGTAAATACTTCTGGTTATACAGTCCTGTATTTTTATAAGGCGCTACCTGGTAGGTAATGTTGAAAGATGGATTCGCTGTTTTATATGCTTCAATATCCAATACCGTTACTGCTTTGCGTTGATCACCTGCTTCATAAGCATTGGCCAGGTTTTGAGTGGGAAGATTGGTGCTCCAACCTGCAGCATAAGGCATAGCAGCAGTTCCATTTAAACCTCTCACACCACATTGCTGTGCCGAATAGTTACCCTGGCCCCTGTTATATCCTCCCCAATTATAATAAGGAGAGGTATTGGAATACTGAATTTCAAAAACAGATTCAGGGCCATTTTCACCGGCTGCTAAAAATATTGCACCAAAGTTGGATGGCAATGTAAATGCATTGGCAGTAATTACACTTTCCAATACTGTTGCAGCAGCATCAAATTTATTTTGATAAAGCAATACCTTACCTAACAAAGCCTGTGCTGCATACTTGGTAATTCTTCCTTTCTGTTGCTGAACAGCAGGCAATACAGCAATTGCAGCATTGAGATCAGCTTCTATTTGTTTGTATACTTCTGCCTTTGCAGTACGTTGCAGACTTTTACTTTCAGTAAGACTTAAACGTTTTTCAACAAACAACGGCACATCACCAAACATTCTTACCAATGTAAAATAGTAATATGCACGAATGAAATACACTTCACCATACAATGCTTCTTTTCCTGCAAAGTCAACCGTTTTACCTGCAATATTTGCGGCTTTGTATTGTGTCATATAATTAGCACGGTTAATTCCTTCGTAAGACGATTGCCATATTTCGGTTAAGGCTGAATTAACCGGCGTATGTGTATAGTCATCAATTTGCTGAAGTGATAATACATCGGATGCATTTTCACCGCCACTCACTGCATTATCAGATGCAATGTCAGCAATCGGTACAACCTGGTTGATCCATTGCAAAGGAGTATATACACTTACAACCATTGTACGGTAATCCGTTTCTGATTGCAGGTAATCCAGTTCTGTTATTCTAAAATCCTCACGGGGATTATAATCCACCCACTTTTTACAGGATGCAAGCAGCAGCATGAACAGAAACAGGCTTGTTATTTTTATTGTTATCTTCTTCATTGTAGAATATTTTTTTTTGGAAGATTATAATTTGATGTCAATACCAAATGAATAGGTTCTTGCCTGCGGGTAAGCACCACGGTCAACACCGGTATCAAGAATACCACCGGAAATCTCCGGATCAAATCCTGTATACTTTGTGAACGTAAATGCATTCCGCACCTGAACGTATAAACGAACACGGCTGAACACTTTCTTTGTTATTTTTTCAGGAAATGTATAACCAAGTTGTACGTTCTTGATTTTTACAAACGAACCATCTTCCACATATCTTTCTGATACACGGATATTGCTGTTGGCATCAGTAAATGAATATCGTGGTGTACGTGGATCATTGGTTGTGCCCGGCCCTGTCCATCGGCCCAACACATCTCTTGATTTATTGGAGAAGTTGGCATTGCGTTCATATGCTCTGTAAATATCATTTCCAACAGATGCATATGTAAACACACTAAAGTCAATATTCTTATATTCCAGTCCCACATTCCATCCCATTGTAAAATCAGGGAATGGATCACCAATTTTTGTTTGATCGAGTGATGAAATCTTACCATCGCCATTCACATCAACAAAACGAACATCACCAGGTTGTGCACCCGCTTGTGCAGGCGCTTTGGAAATTTCATCAAATGTCTGGAACAAACCATTAGTGCGGTAGCCGTAGAAATATCCGGGTGTAAATCCTTTTTCAAACACAGTTACTGTTTGCGATTGCCCGTTAAAATATCCACCGCCTACTATTTTTGCAGTACCATCACTGTTGGTTGCAGTTACTAAATTCTTTGATGTAGTGAAAGTGAGAGAAGTATTCAGGCGGAAATCTTTCCCAATAGTTTCATTATAACTTAAGGTAACATCCATCCCCTTGCTTGATGTAGAACCGATATTTGCTGTAGGAATTGGAACAGTACCAAGATATAATGAAGCAGAAGGTGTAAACAACAAACCATCTACTTTCTTTTCAAAATAATCAGCTGATAAAGAAAATCTCTTATTAAAGAAGGTTATATCAAACCCTGCATTCATCTGTAATTGTTTTTCCCAACGCAGTGCGTTGTTGGCAGCAGAACCTACTGTTGAACCGGGATAGAATACATCCCCAAACGTGTAACCATTGCTGTTGGCAGTTGGGCCATAGCTTGGACCACCTGTTACAATTCCAACAAACTGCGGACTCACATTTTCATTACCAATTGAACCATAACTTCCCCTGATCTTTAAGTAATCAATAAAATCAGACTGAAAGAAATCTTCATTCGATGCCACCCAGCCCAATGAACCGGAGAAGAAGTTAGCAAACTTGTTATCAATACCAAACGCATAAGATCCATCTCGACGTGCAGTAAAAGAAGCTAAATACTTATTCTCAAAATCATAGTTGATCCTGCTGAAGTATGAAAGATTTCTTCTGAAGTACTGGTAATAATATCCTGTCAATGCATTTGTATTGGTTGCTGTATTATTTCCTGTAGCTGCTGTGAAATCAGCAAACTCCCATGAGTTGAACGGCACATCCTGCCGGCTTGCGCCAGCCGCATTGCCTGAAGTTTTTGCAACAGAAAAACCAAGTACTGTTTCAAAATTATGTTTGTCAGCTATTTTGAAATTATAATTAGCAAAGGTTTCCCAGGTATAATTAAAGTTGCTTGTTTTTTCATGTGATACACTGTTGAACCTGCCGGTTACTTGTGAACCATCGGCATTCATTGAATTTTCAACATTCAAAGGACCGTAAAATACAAGTGGTGTAAAACTCTTTGCATTACCATCATACTTTGTATAACCAAAACGGGTTGTAAGTGTGAGGTCTTTGATTACATTATACTGCAATTCAAATTTGCCATACAGTTTATTACCTGTATTCTTATTATAGGTATTATCCAGTTTGGTTAATGGATTAAAGATTTCAGATAACAACAGGTTACTGAAACCATATTTACCAACTGTATTAGGTACATTATTATATATAGATACAGTAGGATCAAAATTCAACGCACTACCCAGTACACTGTTGAATGAATTTTCCTGGATACCTTTTGAATCAAGTAATACTCCTGTTGTATTAATAAGGAATTTTATTTTTGAACTGAGGTTAAATGATAAGTTGGCTGTGAAGTTGCCACGGTTAAATCTTGATTTATCGTTTCCACCAACAACACCACCCTGGTTTAAATAACCGGCAGAAAGGAAGTAAGACATTTTATCACTTCCGCCTCTTGCAGAAATTGTATGTGTTTGAAAAGTTGCGTTTTTAAACACTTCATTTTGCCAGTTTGTTCCAACACCGATTGTGCTGAGATTGGGGAAAATGATATTACCGCCAGCTGTTACACTGCCTTCATTGATCATGGCAGCATATTCAGTTGCGTTCAACACGCCAATCGTATTCATTACCTGCTGCACACCATAGTTTGAACTGATAGTGATTTCAGCTTTCTGATTTTTACGACCTGATTTTGTGGTAACCACAATAACACCATTTCCACCCTTAACTCCATATATAGCGGTAGTGGCAGCATCTTTTAATACACTGATTGATTCAATATCAATTGGATTGATAGAATTAAAATCAGTTAATGTTTGAGGTACCCCATCAATGATCACTACCGGATCGGTACCCGAGAAAGAAGGAATACCACGAATGAGTACGGTGGGTTTTGATCCAGGTGAACCACTTTGAATAACATTTACACCGGAAGCCCTGCCCTGTAAAATTTCTTCAGTTCTTACTGGTTTCAGTTTTTCAATTTCGCCAGCCTTGATGGTTGAAATAGCACCGGATACTTTGGTTACCCTTTGAGTACCGTAACCAACCACAATCACTTCGCCGAGATTGGTAGTGGCGCTTTCTTCCAATTGGATGTCGCCCGCCGCTGAACCGGTTACATTGTAACGTAAAGTTGTCATTCCTATATAAGAAATGACGAGGATAGATCCCTTTTGTGCTTGAATAACAAATCGGCCATTGATATCCGTGAGTGTAGAAGTAGTTGAACCTTCTACCAGAACAGTTGCGCCTGCGAGGGCTTCTCCTGTTCCTTTGTTTTTAACGCTTCCGGCAACAGAAAGATTCTGTGCGAAAGCTTGTTGCGTAAAAGTGCCGAGGAAAATTACAAGACACAGAATTGTGTTCTTACATTTCATAAAGCAATCGTTTTAGTTTTAAAATAATCAAGGAGAAATCGAAAGATTAAAATTATACTCAACCACTACAGAAAAGAAAAATACTGCCCCTTCATTACTACATCATAAAATACAAAGCATTGATTTTTAGATATTTTATACTACATCAATACTACATCACCAGAATTTTTATACATTCACTGCTCAATTGTCCTGATCAGATGATACGATTGCTGTTATTTTTTTGTTTGCCTCTTGTTTGCTTTGGGCAAAACACCATTGGATTACCCGAAGTAATTAATTATTCCAAGCAATCTTATAATGCCGGGTTGCAGAGCTGGGATATTAAACAGGATAAAAATGGCATCATTTATATTGCCAACAATGAGGGGCTGCTGAGTTTTGATGGCAGATTCTGGAACCTCTACCCCCTTCCCAACCGCACTATCGTAAGATCTGTTGAAATAGGACCGGATAATAAAATATATGTGGGGGGACAGGATGAACTGGGTTATTTTTCTCCCGCTGCCAATGGAAAACTGGTTTATCACCCCCTTAATCTATTAATTCCCCTAAAGGATCAATCCTTTGGCGATGTATGGGATATTGTATCATTTAAAAAAGACATTTTCTTCCGGACTTCGAATAAAATTTTCAAATTCAGCAATGATGCAGTTGCCACTTATAAAGCAGTATCTGAATGGGGGTTTCTGGCAGTATGTAACAACAAACTCTACGCACATGATTATACATCGGGGTTAATGAAATTTGATAATAATGTGATGAATGCACTATCCCTTGGGGAGGAGCTTCCTGTAAATGACCCTGTTACTGCTATCTTACCAGGGAACAATGATAGTGCGTTGGTTACTACGCTTAAGAATGGTTTGTTTATACTTTTCAACAATCATATTACTAAAGTTTCTTCAGTAAAAAATGCTTTGTTTGAAAGTGAACGTATTTATGCTGCAACTACTATTAACAAGGAATGGGTAGCATTAGCAACCAGCAATGGCGGAGTGTATATTATCGACTGGAAAGGAAATGTTATTCAAAGTTTTTCTAAAACGGAAGGCTTACAAAATAATAATGTGTTGAGTATTTTTTTAGACAATCAAAGTAATCTCTGGTTGGGTCTTGATAATGGAATTGATTTTATTGCTTACAACAGTGCCATCAAACATATAGTGCCTAATCAAAAAGACGGCTCTGGTTATACAGCCCTCATTTATAACAACCGGTTATTCACCGGCACATCTAACGGTTTGTTCAGCGTTGCACTGCAGCCAATGAAAGACCTCAGTTTTAGTAAGGGATATTTTTCATCCATTAATAATACCCAGGGGCAAACCTGGGGGCTGGCGGAAATTAATAACCAGTTATTGCTTGGCCATCATGATGGAGCCTTTGTAGTAAATAATAACAATGCCACTGCTATTTCAACAAACCCTGGCTTTTGGAATTTTGTGCCCCTCTCAAACACATTTCCGGCAACTCAGATTGTAGCAGGTAATTACAGAAGCCTGCAGTTTTTTGAGTATAAGAATAATCAGTTCATCGCTTCAAAAGAAGTGCCTGGTTTTATTGAGTCGTCGAGATTTGTAACCATTGATGAAAATGATCAGATATGGGTTTCTCATCCTTATCATGGTATTTACAAGGTAATGCGAAACAACGATGGCTCCTTCAACATCATTACTTATACAGATAAAAATGGTTTGCCTTCGATCTTAAACAATCATGTGTACAAAGTAAAAAACAAAGTGGTTGTTGCTACAGAAAAAGGTGTGTACACATTTAACGAAACAACCAAAAAATTTGAGCCTTCTGCTTATTATAAAAAGATGCTGGGAGATCAGAGCATCCGTTACCTGAAAGATGATGCATCAGGAAATATCTGGTTCATTCATGATAAAACTTTGGGTGTTATGGATCTTTCGGGAAAATATCCTGTTGTTATTTACCTGCCTGAACTCAATAACAAGATGCTCAGCGGTTTTGAATTTATTTATCCTGTGAATGAGAATAATATTTTTTTTGGGGCTGAAAAAGGATTCTTTCATGTAAACTATGAAAAGTATAAACAAAATGCCCCTGTTCTACAGGTACGAATACATGCTGTACGTATCATTAACCATACAGACAGTTTATTATTCGGCGGTTATTTCAAAGGAGTAAACGAAACGCAAATACAGGAGGCAGAACTGGTGCCAGATATAGCAAACAAATGGAAGAATATCCGCTTTGAATTTTCTTCACCGCTATTTGGTCTTCAATCGAACCTGGAGTATAGTTACAGGCTGAAAGGTTTTGATAAAGTATGGAGTGAATGGACAAAAAGAACAGAAAAAGAATATACAAACCTGCCTGCTGGTAATTACAGCTTTGAAGTAAAAGTGCGTAACAATCTCGGTAATGAATCAGTTGCCGCAACTTATAATTTTGAAATGCTGCCACCCTGGTATCAAACAATTTGGGCCTATCTTCTTTATCTAGTTCTGCTCAGTGCGGCTTTCTTTTCCGTATTTAAATGGCAGCAGAAAAAATTTATTCAACAGCAGGCCAAACACGAGGAAGAACAAAATCGACTGTATTATATTCATGAACTGGAGCTTAACAAAACCGAAAGTGAACTGGTAACTCTGCGGAATGAAAAATTAGAAGTGGAAATCAATTTTAAAAATTCTGAGCTTGCTTCGTCTGCCATGCACCTTGTAAAAAAAGGAGAGCTGCTCACCAAGATCAAAACAGAATTGACACATGTAATGAAGGTGATGGATAATCCACAGGCAGCAAGTGAATTAAAAAAAATGATCAAAACCCTGAGTGAAGATGATAATATGGATAAAGAATGGGAACATTTTGCCAAGCATTTTGACAAAGTACACAGTGATTTTATTGTGGGACTGAAAGAAACGCATCCTTCTGTTACCAACAATGAAATAAAACTTTGTGCCTACTTAAGAATGAATTTATCTACCAAAGAAATTGCCCAGCTGATGAATATTTCTGTACGTGGTGTGGAGATCAGTCGTTACAGGCTGAGGAAAAAATTAGGCATCGGTTCAGAAACCAACCTGTTTGATTACCTGATCAATATTAACTGAGTATAAAAAAGCGGCATTGCTATAGAGTAATGCCGCTTTCTATGATTTTTTTTACGAATCAATCTATTGCATCCAGTTGACAGTAGCTGTTTTAACGTCTCTTGAATTACCGCCGATCATGATCTTAAATTCGCCCGGTTCCCAATCATACTTAAGATTATAATTATAAAACTTAAGATCATTCGGCGTAATACTGAATGTAACTGTTTTTGATTCACCTGCTTTTATCTCAACTTTTTGAAAGCCTTTTAATTCTTTCACAGGTCTTGTAACAGAGCCAACTATGTCACGGATATACAACTGTACTACTTCTTTGCCATCATACTTTCCGGCATTGGTTATTGTAACACTTGCAGTTAATGTTTGATTTCCTTTTAATGATGTGCTGCTGAGTTTGATATCACTATAGTTGAAAGTTGTGTAACTGAGTCCATATCCAAACGGATAAAGCGGATCATTGCTTACATCTAAATAATTGCTTCGAAATTTTTCAAACCATTTTCCATCGGCCAACGGGCGCCCGGTGTTCTTGTGATTGTAAAACAATGGCACCTGTCCTACATTCTGCGGAAAAGTAGTAGATAATTTCCCTGAAGGATTTACATCACCAAACAACACATCTGCAATGGCATAACCGGCTTCACTTCCACCAAACCAAACATTTAAGATAGCAGGTACATTGTCCTGCTCCCACTTCAATGCCAACGGACGGCCCGTAAACAATACCAGCACAACAGGTTTACCAGTTAGCAATAATGCTCTGATCAACTCCTGTTGAATTTTTGGAATTTCAATATTGCTTCTGCTTGATGATTCACCACTCATCTCTGCTGATTCACCGGCTACTACAAGAACCACATCACTTTGATTGGCAATATCAATGGCTTCTTTCAGTATCACATCAGCCGGACGTTTATCTCTTCCTAATGATTTACCAAACATCGTTGCATGCTCTTCAAATTTTTCATTGCTGTCAAGATTGCTTCCCTTTGCATACAAAAACTTCACCTTGTCCCCCACCAATTCTTTCAACCCGGTTAATACGGATGTTGCTTTAGAAAATTCAGCAGCCACACTCCAGGTGCCAGGCATATTTACATTGTTATCAGCCAATGGTCCAATTACAGCAACAGTTCCGGATTTCTTTAAGGGTAAAATATTGTTTTGATTTTTCAGTAATACAAAACTTTGTGCAGCTATTTCTCTGGCTATTTTACGATGTGCCGGGGTAAAGATATCTGTCTTTGCTCTTTGCTCATCACAATAACGGTATGGATCATCAAACAAACCCAGTTTATATTTTGCTTCCAGTATTTTTCT
>JANMOR010000358.1:0-3986 GCA_031369435.1 Chitinophagaceae bacterium | reverse complement strand
TGCCGCAGTTTCATGTAACAGTTTCAAGACACCCGAATACAAGGAATTCAGAAATCTCAGTTTTGGAGGTTTGGGGTTTTCGGAATCGGTTATTAAAATGGAACTGGTTTACACAAATCCTAACCGGTTCGGTTTCCAGGTTAAAAGAACTGAAGCTGATGTGTATGTTGATGATGTGTATTTAGGAAGAGCAGTGAGCGATACTTTAATTAAAGTTGACAGAAAGTCAGATTTTGTAATTCCTATGACGATCAAAACAGATACAAAAAACCTGGTTAAAAACTCCTGGTCGGCCTTTTTAAATAAAACGGTTTTGATCAGAGCAACAGGAACAATTACTGCCGGAGTTGCGGGCATATTTAAAACCATTCCCCTAAGCTATGAGGGGCGGCATGAAACAAGTCTTTTCGTACCTATTCCCTGATTTGATCTTCGAAAAATTTGTTCCGGGGCTAAATAGAAGCCATAAAAAAAGCTCAGAGAACCTCTGAACTTTCCTATTAATGTCTTTAGTTGATTATTGTTTTTTAGGCGGGCCTCCTCCATCAGATACTCTCTTACAACAAACCGGGAGCCGTTTATATTGTTCTTCAGTAGCAATTACATCATCAGCATCAAAACCAAGATTAGCGATTGCTGTTTTGATATTTTCAATATTTGTACGATCGCTCAGATAAGTTATCGTTGTTATTTTTTTTCGGATATCTACCACAACTTTAGCTATGCCCTCTTCAACACGCATGAATTTTTCAATCATGTCTTTACATTCAACACATTGGGCCTGGGGGGTCTTGATTTGAATGATGATCGGTTTTTTATACTGCGAAAACCCAGAAATGGCCATCAAAAGAAGGAATGCCGAAAGGATTGTTTTCATATTCAACAGAAATTTCAATAAAATTATCCATTTACCAGCCATTGGGCAGGGTCGGCCGACCATTTTAACAAAACTTCTTGCTCAGAAGCCTCTACTATTTGCTTTTCAATAGCCAATTGTATAAGTGATGTGTAATTTGTAAGCGAACGATACTCAACTCCTGCTTTTTGAAATGCTTCTTTAGCAATTTCAAACCCATAATTAAAGATCGACACCATCCCTATCACTTCAACACCAGCTTTACGCAGCACTTCCACCACTTCCAGGCTACTTTTCCCGGTTGAAATCAAATCTTCTATCACAACAGCCTTCTGTCCCCGCTCATAAAAGCCTTCTATCTGGTTACCTAAGCCATGTTCCTTGGGCTTTGGACGAACATAGATATAGGGCAGTTTCAATTGATCAGCAGCCATAGCGCCCCATGCTATGCCCGCAGTTGCAACACCTGCAAGCAGTTCAGCATTTGGGAACTGATCAAAAATGACATTACACATTTCACTCTTAATGAACTCCCGTACATGCGGAAAGGATAAAACTTTACGGTTATCGCAGTAAATCGGGCTCTTCCATCCACTGGCCCAGGTAAAGGGTTCTTTTACATTTAAACGGATGGCCTTAACTTGTAACAACTTTTCTGCTACGGCTTGTTCGTTGGTCATGCGGCGAAGGTAGGAATTTGACCTTTCGACTTCGCCCATGTTCTTAAAAACTTGTGTATGTATATCAAAATTTATTTTGGCAACAAACCCGTATTTCTTTGCAATGAAATTGATGAAACAATACATGAATACATGCACCATCCTGATGCTGTATTTGTTGATGAAATTACCGGGCCGGCTATTAAATCATTATTACATGAAATTGTAAAAGAAGAATTTCATGCAGGAATTTTATGGAATGAAGACCTCGATAAACTAAAGAAAGCTTTCTTTAAACATTTCAAACCTGTAACTGCAGCAGGTGGTTTGGTTGAAAATGAAAAGGGGGAAGTATTACTGATTTTCAGAAAAGGGAAATGGGATCTGCCGAAAGGCAAATTAGATAAAGGTGAAACGATTGAGCAATGTGCAGTACGTGAAGTGGAAGAAGAAACCGGTTTGAAAGATATTGTATTAAAAAAATTACTAACCATCACCTATCATACTTATGATGAGTTTGGAAAACATATCCTCAAAGATTCACACTGGTATAATATGAAAGTGAATGGTAAACAAACGATTACTCCGCAAACTGATGAAGGCATTACTGATATCCGATGGGTGAAGAAAAAAGATGTGAAGAATTATTTTAATAACATATTCCCTTCGGTTAAAGATGTGCTTGAACTATATTGATTACTTCTTCAATATCGCAACTGTCAATCTGCTCACACAAACCAATTTCTCCCTTTCATCATAAATTTTGATATCCCACACATGTGTGCTGTTGCCGATATGCAATGGTTTTACAATGCCTGTTACAAGACCTTCTCTTGCAGATCGAATATGATTTGCATTGATCTCGATGCCAACACAAATAAATTTATCAGGATCAATAATCATGGCAGAAGCAACACTGCCCAGCGTTTCAGCTAATACACAACTGGCACCGCCATGTAATAAACCATAGGGTTGTTTAGTGCGATGATCAACCGGCATCGTTGCTTTTATAAAATCAAAGCCAACTTCAGTAAATACAATTCCTATATGTTCACCCATGGCAGTTTCACCAAGTCCTTTGAAATCAGCAAGCAAAAGATCTTTTTTAAACCAAATAGCTTCCACTTTAAAAATTATTATTGAAAAATTTTAAATCTTATTTTGCCACCGTTTTATTAACAGCATCGGGCAGGAAAGCAGATGCATCTCCCCCATTACGTATCACATCACGAACTAGTGTAGAAGCTACAGAAGTATATTGCGGCAAACAGGTTAAGAAAATAGTTTCTATATCATGATCCAGGCTGCGGTTCATATCAGCAATGGCTTTTTCATATTCAAAATCATTAACGTACCGGATGCCACGCAATATGAATTTAGCATTTACTTTTTTACAGCAATCAACCGTTAATCCATCGTACACAACGGGGTTTACCCTTGGTTCATCTTTAAATATTTGATTGATCCATTCAATTCGTTGTTCTTCGCTGAACATAGGCACTTTGCTGGCATTACGGCCGATACCTATAAATACTTTGTCAAACAGATCTAAAGAGCGGTAAATGATATCTAAATGGCCAACAGTAATGGGGTCAAATGTTCCGGGGAATAGACAAATGCGTTGCATGCAATGGATTTAGATGCCGAATATCGAATGAATGATTGATAAAAACAAATAAGCCAGAGCAAATTACCCCGGCTTATTATATTATATGTTTCTGGCCGCTTTGAGCGTCCCGACCCTTTTTAATTTAAACTCCTGAAATCTACCGGCACCAATTTACTTACCCCTGCTTCCTGCATTGTTACACCATAAATAACATCAACAGCTCCCATAGTCATTTTGTTATGTGTAACAATAATGAATTGTGAGTTGGCACTGAACTGGCGGATCATATTGGTGAACTTTCCTACGTTGGCATCATCCAATGGTGCATCAACTTCATCCAAAATACAGAATGGAGCTGGTCTAATGAGATAGATCGCAAACAACATCGCTGTTGCTGTTAATGTCTTCTCTCCACCACTTAATTGTGATATACTGCTTGGCCGTTTACCTTTTGGTTTGGCAATAATATCAATGGCGGTTTCTGCAAGATTATCCGGATTCTCCAAAATCAAATCTGCTGTATATTCTTCTGTAAACAATGCTTTGAAGACTTTCTGGAAATTTTCACGCACTGCATTAAAGGTTTCAAGAAAACGCTGATTGGCGGTTGCTTCCACTTCCTGGATGGTTTGCAGCAACGATTCCTTTGCAGACACGAGATCATTCTTTTGTTCCAGAATAAATTCATAACGCTTGCGCATTTCTTCAAATGCTTCAATGGCCGTTGGATTTATTTCACCCAGATTTTCCAATCGTTTTTTCATGCGGTCAACCTTAGCCTGCAATTCTTCTAATGGATCCTCTCCCGTTCTTGCTTCTTCAATGATTTCTTCCAGGTTTACTTTAAACTCAACCATTAAAC
>JANMOR010000769.1:0-3923 GCA_031369435.1 Chitinophagaceae bacterium | reverse complement strand
GTTATTTAATATTTTAAAAATGCTGCTTGTTACACAATTTAAGAAAAAAGATATTTGGGAGACAAATGGTGCACAGTCAATGGTATCAGGGTATTTCTTTATTCTTTTTTTTATTATTCACTATGGCTTTTTTGTATCCATCCAATTGGGCATTTTCTTCAGTACAAGTGGGATGATGGAAGGCATGAACCCTATCAAAACACTGCTTGCATTACCCTCATTGATGGAAAATTATACCAAAGGATTACTGGCAGGTTTTATTGCTGTTTATGCACTTCAGATGCTGAAAGATTTTATTCTCAATGGTGAATTCAGAACTGTTTCCATAGGTAAATTAATGTTCGCTCCTTACATGAGGATATTCGTGCAACAGTTTGCAGTGATTTTAGGAGTTCTTTTCTTGAGTGTGGGTGGAGGAAAAATATTTATGCTTGTATTTGTATGCGTTAAAATATTCTTTGAAGCATTTGTAAATTATGACAGGATGCTGAACCTTGCAGAAAAAAGACAACGCATAAAAGACAGTATCGGCAAATCAGGCAAGTAAGAGTTTACACTCCTGTAATAATCGATCTTTATTAATGGCAGCAGTGCCTACTTCTTCACAAACCAACCCGCCGGCAATGTTTGCAATATCAGCCATTAACTTCACATCTTTTGTTGCAGCATAAACCAATGAAGCAACAGCAATTACTGTATCGCCTGCACCACTTACATCAGCAATGTTGCGAATATGTGTAGGAATGATGCCTGCTTCTGTTTCATTATTATAAAACACTCCTTTTTCAGAGAGTGTGATAAAGGAAGTATGATGTTGCAGTTGTTCTCTGAGTTTCTCATGAATAGATTTCAATGCTTCTTCGTTTACATCATCAATCAATACACTCAAACCCTCTTTTACTTCTTTTAAATTCGGCTTGAATACATCAACACCCTTATAATGAAAGAAATTCTTTCGTTTTGGATCGACTGTTGTAATAATTCCGTGATGCCTGCACAAATCAATTGCTTTTTGAATGATCAATTCAGTGAGCACGCCTTTATTATAATCTTCAAAAATGAGTATATCCGGTTTTTCCTGTGCAATAAATGTTTGCAATGCGAGGATCAACCTGTTTTCATCTTCATACCAAAGATCATGTGTAATTTCATTATCTAACCTCATCATTTGCTGGTTGCGGCTGATGATCCTTGTTTTATTGGTGGTGATACGCTTGGGACTGCTGAGCAAAAAATCTGTTTTGATATTTTTTTCATCAAGCAGTTGTCGCAACATTTTTCCTTCATCATCATTTCCAACAACACTCAACATGGATACGGTTGCGCCAAGTGAAGCAATATTCAATGCTACATTGGCGGCACCACCAATGCGGTATTCCTTCTGATCTAATGAAACGATGGGAACAGGTGCTTCAGGAGAAATGCGTTCAACATGACCCCACATATAGGTATCAAGCATCACATCACCAATTACTCCAACTTTCAGTTGTGATAGTTGCTCAAATAACTGATCAAAGTTCACAGCACTCATATTTTTAAGCAGGTTTCTTTTGCGTTGCTACTGCAAGATAATAAACAGGAATACCGATCAGCACAATAATTAATCCGGGCCAGGTAAATTCAGGCTTAAAAATAATTAAGAGGATGCAAAATGCAAGCCCCATTATGATATACAGTATCGGCAAAAATGGATATCCGAATGCTTTATAGGGTCGTTCAATATCGGGTCGCTTTTTACGAAGGATGAAAATTCCTGCAATGGTGAGCATATAAAATAACACCACTACAAATGAAATCATATCCAGCAATTGGCCATACTTTCCACTTACACTCCATAAACAGGCAATGATACATTGTACCCACAAACTCCATTGCGGAACAGCAAATTTATTCAGCTCACCGGCCTTTTTAAAAAACAAACCATCTTTTGCCATGGTGTAATACACTCTTGCTCCTGCAAGAATTAATCCGTTGTTACAACCAAAAGTTGAAACCATGATCATCAATGCAATGATGATGGTTCCTGCATTGCCAAAGATGACGTTTGATGCTGCAACAGCCACCCTGTCTTTTTCTGCCGATGCAATTTCCTGCAACGGAAGAACGGCTGTGTACATCACATTGGCAGAAACATAAATTATGGTAACAATCAATGTGCCCAGGAATAAACTCAAACCAATATTTCGTTTTGGGTTTTTTATTTCGCCTGCAATAAATGTAACATTGTTCCATGCATCGCTGCTGAAAATAGAACCCACCATAGCAGCAGCAATAGCTCCCAATGCTGCAATGGTTGTATAACTTGCAGTAGTTCCATCTTTACCTAATGATTGAATATTCCATGCATCGCTCCAGTTAGCTGACCATACATCTCCTTTCATCAAGATCAAACCAAAAATGATCAGGCCAAATAAACTCAGCAGTTTTGTAACGGTAAAAGTTGTTTGAATATATTTTCCTTCTTTCACACCTCTAGTATTAATAAAGGTGAGCAGGGTGATCAATGCAATGGAAACAAGTTGTGCAGGAGAAATCTTAATGAAACCCAAATCAAATGCTACAAGATCTTCACTTACTCCTGGAATTAAATACGCTAAGAATTTTGAGAAGGCAACTCCAACTGCGGCAATGGTTGCTGTTTGAATAACAGTAAAGAAACTCCAGCCATATAAAAATCCAAGTAATGGATTATACGCTTCTTTCAGATAAACGTACTGTCCCCCTGCTTTGGGATACATGCCGCTTAACTCACCATAACTCACAGCAGCAGTCAAAGTCATAAAACCGGTGAGCAGCCATACAACAATCAGCCAACCGGCACTGCCAACATTCCTTGTAATATCAGCGCTTACAATAAATATCCCGGAGCCGATCATAGAGCCGGCAACCACCATTGTTGCATCAAATAAACTCAGCGATGGTTTAAATTCTTTTTCTGAAGACATAGCAATGATTTGGTTTCAAAAATTGAAACGGAAGATAAGGATTAATCTGAAACCTTATTTTTTCTTGGTTTGGCGGTAGGCATCATTGAGTCCCTTCACCACCTCAGTGGTAATATTGAAAGCGGAGTCTTTATAATAAAGTGTAAGATTTCCTTCTCCTGTTGAGAAAATGAAATTGTATTTACCGGTCTTGTTATACTCTTTGAGATAATCGTTGATTCGTTTTTGAATGTCATCGATTGCTTTGGCCTGGCTTTCCAGGTGCTGGCCCTGCAATGTTTGCTGGCGTTGACCAATTTGCTGATACCTTGTTTGATACTCCTGCTGAAAACGTTCAGCATCGACCTGTGTAATGGCCTGGCCTTTCTTTAAAAATTCAACACGGTCTTTTTCAAGTTTATTTAATTCACTCTGGATCTGGTTTTCGATCCGCTGCTTATCCCTTTCAATATCATCATTCTTCAGCTTGAAATACTCGTAATATTTTTGAATAGAATCAAGATCAATATAAGCTACACGTAACTGTTGTGGCGGAACGGACAGACTGTCTCTTGATTCTGTTTTTGTGGACACTGCAGCAACTTTTTTGCCGGAGAAATGCAATACAAACAACACTGCAACTGCAGCAGTAAGCAAAAACAATAATATCGGTTGAACACTTTTCATAATCGGTGGCAAAGTAAAGGAATATGAACGAGTGATAAAAATCGATCTGAATTTTAGGATACCATTAACAGCAAAAAAAAGAGTCCCCCGAAATCGGGGGACTCTCAACTTATATCATCTTATGAATTATTCTTCTTCATCAAAGCTCATAGCTTCTTTGGTGGTAAGCAATAATTCGTATTCTTCTTTACTACCAACGATCATGTTCTCAAATTCACGCAAGCCTGTACCTGCAGGGATCGGGTGACCGGTAATAACGTTTTCTTTCAAGCCCAACAGCTCATCTGTTTTACCTTCAATAGCTGCGGTGCT
>JANMOR010000320.1:0-2208 GCA_031369435.1 Chitinophagaceae bacterium | reverse complement strand
ACGGCTGCTACTGCATTGCTGTCGTTGAGCATACTAACAAAAAATATGTCCACAACGGCAAAAATGGATTCCATACCCATCTCCACAATCATGGGAATAGCCAACAAAAAAATGGCTTTGTTGATATTGCCTTCCGTGAAGTTTTGTTCAGAACCGTTGATAGCGTCTTTGAATAATCGAAATAGTGAAGCGGTTTTTGTAAAAGCTGCTTTCATACAAAAAAGAAAAATTAAATTAATGAATTAAACTGGCAGGTGCCGCAGGGAAAAGACACTTTGGTACGTTACCAAAAAAACAACCGAATCCGTCAAAAAGAGGATGTCTGCACGGTTGAATTAATATACCAGAATCATAGTTCGTTGTAATTTCAGAGACTAAATATCACGGAAAAATTAGAATAAAGTTTCATGCCCTCCACATATTTATTTCAAATTCCTGACAGACAGATGATTCAAGGCCGATTTTTTGAATGCTCGGCCAAAAGGAAGTTCTTTTCCATTTAGTTCAACTCCCTCGTTGGAAATGGTCTTTACCCAATTGCTGTTTATGATAAAGGAACGATGAATACGCACAAAGGGCGGATAAGGAAGCTTCTCCTCAAGAGTGGAAATATTCTCCCGGGTAATCAGGATAATGTCCTTAAGGTGAACCTTTACGTAATCATCCAGGCTTTCGATGTAAAGTATTTCAGTTTCACTCACTTTATGGATTTTTCGATCTGCCTTAATATGAACAAATCGTTGCTCCTCATGAGTAACGGAGGCCACTGAATTTCCCTTTTCAACTGGAGACTTGCTTTTTCAAATAACAACAACCCGTCTTCTTCTGTTATGCGTTGTTGATGATGAATTTTATCAGCAATGGTTTTTAAACCAGCTTCTATCCTGTTGCTTTGTAACAATGCTTCAATTCCTGTTTGCATACTATCAATTTTGTTTCGTGCTTAAAGACCGGGCAGGTCGCAAAAATAAAACAGCGTAACCGTTGCAAAGTTACGCTGTGATCAGGAAGGAAAATGATTTCCGTCAATTAACTTTCACCACCCGTATGGTTTGTGTGTCTTTTGCCCTGTAAACAATCTGCACGGTGTAAATACCGCTGCTGAATCCACTCAAATCAACTTCAAGATAATTAGGGCCGATATTGGTGCCCGACTGTCCCAGTGCTATTCGTTTTTGCCAAACGAGTTGACCCATGCTGTTGTAAATATTAATGAATTCGAGATTAATGGGTTTCTGGTAATACTGCAATACAAAAATATCCCTGAACGGATTGGGTGTAATCATCACACCCTTGCGTTTGAGATTTGGATTGGCATCTTTCACCATCATATTGATATCATCAATATAAATATTGTTTTCATAGTTACTGATATTGCGGATGACTGCCTGTATATATTCTGTATTGCCATTTGAAAAATCGCCGAGCAAAACAGAATCCTTTCTCCACTGATTTGCAGTTGGAATAAAAAAATGATCGGTTGCAACATTTCCTGTGGTCACTAATTCCTTTCCCCATTTTTTATAAACGCTGGTATAAGTCAATCCACAATCGGCTGTTACCAATACTTCCAGCGTATCAGTAGGATTGTTGGCCAAATCGGGTGCATTATAAGTTGCAGCTGCTACCTGGAAACTGAGGAAAGCAGAATCTTTTCCTTTAACAGGAATGAGTGGTGCATACATCCAGTCAATGGCTCCGTTAAAATTATAATCGAAGTTGTTGATGAACATAGAAGCATTGCCTGTTTTTGCTGCAGTGGTTGTGCGTTGCCAGGTGATACCGGCATCTGGGTTGATGCGTTGCCAGTTGTTGGGAGGAAATGTTGTGCTTTCAAAACTTTCACTGTAAGGAACTGTTACAATTGGATAAACAATACCTGCAAGCCGGCCTGTATCATTTACCGGTTTCTGATCAGCACTACCGTTAGGGTTTGAAGTATATACAATGAAGTTGGCATTAGTGCCGGGATTCAAGGTCATTGTATTGAGTGTAATATCTGTCGTTGCCTGTGGTGCCAGATTACCTGTCCAGTTGGTAACTACTGCGGGGCCTGTTCCAAAACTTGCAGTAATGGTTAAGCTTGTTATAGTAGTTGTTCCTACATTTTTAATAGTGATTACAGGTTTGTAAGAAGTGCTGCAGGAAAAAATGAGTGAAGATGTATTACCACATAATTCATAAAACGGATCTCTGAATTTTTCAAAA
>JANMOR010000259.1:0-2532 GCA_031369435.1 Chitinophagaceae bacterium | reverse complement strand
CATAAGGCAGCATCTGCCATTTGCAACCGCCGCATAAACCAAAATGTTTGCAGAAGGGAGTTGTGCGCTGCGAAGAGTATTGGTGAAAATGAACAGCCTTTCCTTCGGCCCAGTCTTTTTTGCTTTTGCCGAGTTGAATATTCACTACATCGCCGGGCACTGCACCTTCAATAAAGATCACTTTGCCATCAACCCTTGCCAATGATTTGCCTTCGGCTGCATAATCCTCAACCGTTACCTGTTCCAGTATCCTGATTTTATTTTTCTTTCTCACGGCGCAAAGGTAACATTCAGGCACTTTGCAAATCGTTAACAGCAATAGAAAGGTTTTTGAATAACTTTACCCTTCCTAAACCATGAAGAAAACGTCCCTTCTCCTCACATTACTCATCAGCAGCAGCTTTGTTTTAGCACAGGGCTATAGCATTACCGTTCAATACAAGCCGGTGAGCAATGGCTATCTCTATCTCGGTTATTATTTTGGAGATAAGAAATATGTGCAGGATTCAGCCATCCTTCAACCAAACGGGCAGGCGGTTTTTACAGGAACAGAAAAGTTAACCGGCGGACTTTATATCATTGTTGATCCTGAAAAGAAAAAATTCTTTGATATACTCATTGATAAAGAACAACAGTTCAATGTGCAGATTGATACTGCCTCCTTTGTTCTTTCATCTATCACCGGTTCCACAGAAAATAATTTTTTAGAAGAATACAAACTGGCTACTGCCCGTTTCTTCCGCAATTACCAGGAATGGCAAACTGAATTAGCTGCTGCCAAAACAAAAAAAGACAGTGCCGCAGTTCAGCAAAAGATGAATGCGGTGGCACTTGCTTCACAACAATGGAGAGATAGTTTTGCGCTCACTCATCCTGAAAGTTATTTATCCTTGCTGTTCAGACTAATGAAAGAACCTGTGTATGCAATTGCAGGTGCTAAAACAAAACAAGACAGTATCAATGTTTTTTATAATTATAAAAAACAATATTGGCAGGATGTTTCTTTTGCTGATGAGCGTTTGTTGCGAACGCCTATGTTTGAGCAACGCCTCAATCGTTATATGGAAACAGTGGTGTACCGGCATCCCGATAGTATAAAAGTGGAGCTGGATAAATTCATCCTTTACAGCCGCAGTAACAAAACCATGTTCAGATATTTTTTGAACAGGTTTACCAATGATTATATGAATCCCAAATACATGGGATTGGATGTAGTGTTTCTTCATCTCTTTGAAAAATATTATATCACTAACCAGGTTGACTGGTTAGAAAAAAAAGACCGTGACCTTGTTTTCAACCGGGCTTACAGTATCATGGGAAATATTGTTGGAGAACCTGCTGCTGAATTAAACCTGCTGGATACATTGGATAAAAAAGTGAATCTCTATTCCATTAAATCGCCTTATACATTGGTTGTATTCTGGGATCCTGATTGCAGCCATTGCCGGGAAGTTGTACCAAAGCTCGACAGTATGTACCGCCATACATGGAAACAACAGGGAATTAAAATTGTAGGCGTGTTAACCGATACCATTAAAACAGATAAAAGTAAAATGCCGTTGGTAAAAAGTAACTGGACCAAATATATCCGTGAACATCAGTTGGAAGGTTGGGTGCATTTGTACCAAACGCCGCAAATGAAAGAAACGGAATCAAAGAATAATATTCCGGGTTTCAGACAAAGCTATGATGTGTATCAAACGCCCACAATATATTTGCTGGACGATCAGAAACGGATTGTAGCAAAAAAAATAAATCCCGAGCAGGTGGATGAATTCCTGCAGTATAAACAAAACAACAAAACTTCCAAACATCCATAACCAAAGCTTATGCGTAACATTCTATTTTTATTATTCATGGTTGCCGGTTTCAGCAGCCAGGCACAAACCTTATTTGCTTACGGCACCCACCAGGTTGATAAAAAAGAATTCTGGCGTGCCTTCACCAAAAACAACAATGGTGTAACAGATGAAAAAACAGTTCGTGAATATCTTGACCTGTTCATCCGCTTTAAACTAAAAGTACAGGCAGCACGGGATGCAAAGCTTGATACCTTACCCAATATTAAAAATGATATTGCAGGATTCCGTGCTCAGATCATTGATCAATACATGCGTAACCAAAGTGCCAGCAAGGATATGGTAGCAGAAGCGATTGAAAGAAGTAAAACAGAAATTGAAGCCGCACATATTTTTATTGCTTATGAACAAGACAGCGCAAAAGCAAAAGCACAAATTGAAAAAGCATACCAGCAATTACAATCCGGCGCTGACTTTTCAAAAACAGCAACTGATTTTTCAACCAATGCTTATGTAAAATCAACAAAAGGGTATATTGGTTATGTTACGGTTTTTTTGTTGCCTTATGAAATGGAGAATACACTGTACACTTTACCAGTTGGTTCTTATTCAAAACCGGTAGCTGGTACAACCGGTTATCATATTTTAAAAGTAATTAGTAAACGCAAAGCTGCGGGTAACCTGAAAGCTGCGCAGATACTTGTTGCAACTCCCGTCAACGCCACGCAGGAAG
>JANMOR010000256.1:0-5929 GCA_031369435.1 Chitinophagaceae bacterium | reverse complement strand
AATTTCATAATCGTTTAATCTTGCTTCACGTTTAAAAAATGAACCTGGCACACGACCAGCAGAAGCGAATTTTTCCTGGTAGTCAACAGACAAAGGGAAAAAATCCTGTCCTTCTCTTGGTTCTTTATTGGCTACAACGGTAGCTAAAATAATACAATTACCCTGGCGAATCGTTACAGCTCCATCTGCCTGGCGGGCCAGTTTGCCTGTTTCAATGGAAACAATGCGGCCATCGCCCAGATCGAATGATTTGCTGATTGGTTGTGATAACATACAAAATTGTTTTTGAATTGACGTGCAGGAATAGGCGCAGTGGAGTGATTACCATGCAAGCAATTCTGTGAATGAAATAAATGAAGGGAGAAACGTGTAAAAAAAATAAAATTCCCAACCGCATCAAAAACGTGTTGGGAATAATGATTTATTACATAGCGGTAATTATTTACGAAGACCTAGTTTCTCGATTAATGCACGGTAACCTTGCAAATTGGTTTTACTTAAATAGCTCAGTAAACGCTTACGTTGGCTAACCAATTGCATTAAACCACGACTAGTAGAAAAGTCCTTTTTGTTCAATTTCTGATGCTCAGAAATGTGGATAATGCGCTCTGTGAGAAGGGCAACTTGTCCTTCAGTTGATCCGGTGATTTTTTCGTTACCACCGTAGTTTGCAAAAATGCTTGCTGTTTTTTCTTTTGTAATAGCTGACATCTCAATTTTTTTTTAATTACATCTTAGTTTTTACATCTATAAAAGTGGCGGCGAAGGTAGGGGAAATCTCTTAAAAATATGGAATTTGATGGCCTAAATATTCTTAGCAAGGAAGCGATCAAGGGCCTCTTTTGCTGTTTTTTGCACTTTTTTCCTGAAAAAAGACAATCCTCCCAGCAATTTCCCTTTCAATCCCATTGCCTGACTGGCCCATTTGTGAAGATCAAAATGGTCGGTGTGCCGGATAATTTTACCTTCTTTAAATTCAAATTCGGCGTGGATGCGGTTGATGACCCTGCGCCCTGTGGCCGAAAAAATATATACTGCAACCCAATCGGCACTACCTTTTTTTTCATCTGCCTGCAAATGGCTGAAGGTGATTTCCAATTCTCCTTTGCTTCGTTCCAATAACATCCGCCACATGGCCGAGGTTTGTTTGCCTTTTAATCCAACAAAAACAGGGTCATTGAATTCAACATCTTCATGATAACAATTGGCCATTGTTTGCCAATCGCCTTTGGCAAAGGCAGTATAAAAAGAATGAATGAGTTCTTTCATTGTTGAAAAAGGATTGGTTAGAGAATGATCAGTAAGATAAACAATCATTTGCTTTATATTGCCATCCTAATTCACAGCCCTTGCAGAATATCATCTTTACTGTTACAAATGATTTAAGTTACGATCAGCGTATGATCCGCATTTGTACAACATTGGCACAGCAGGGTTATGATGTACTGTTGGTTGGACGAAAACTAAATCAATCAATTCCTCTTCAAACATTTGCATTTAAACAGAAACGGCTCAATTGTTTTTATACTAAAGGGCCTTTGTTTTATGCTGAATATAATCTTCGGTTGTTCTTTTGGCTACTGTTTCAAAAAGCAGATTGTATTTGTGCCATTGATCTTGATACCATCCTTCCCTGTTTATTTGTTTCCAAATTGAAAAACATTAAACGGGTTTACGATGCACATGAATTGTTTTGTGAAATGAAAGAAATTGCAACAAGACCATCAAGATATAAATTATGGAAATGGATCGAACGGGTTACTATACCAAAATTCAAACATGGTTATACCGTTTGCCGGCCCATTGCTGCAGAGTTTAAACGAATGTATGGAGTAGATTATGAAGTAGTGAGAAATGTACCGGTAAAAACGTTGGCCGATGGTGGATGGCCGATTGCCGATTCAACAACTCCAGCCAACGAACAACGAACAACGGGCAACCAGGAATTCTTTCTATACCAGGGTGCAGTAAACGAAGGCCGTAGTTTTGAAACACTCATCCCTGCAATGAAAAAAATTGACATGCCTTTGTATATTTATGGAGATGGAAATTTTCTTCAGCAAACAAAACAACTTATTATAGAAAATCAACTGCAGGAAAAAGTTTTGTTGAAAGGCAAATTGCAACCACAGGAGTTGAAACAGATCACAGCCATTGCTTATGCCGGTATCACATTGTTTGAAAATAACGAGCTGAGTAATTATCTTTCACTGGCCAATCGTTTCTTTGATTACATTGAGGCAGGCGTTCCGCAGTTATGCGTTAACTATCCTGCTTATAAAGAAATCAATCAATCCTATGATATTGCATTGCTCATTCCCGATACAAGTGAGCAATCAATTGAAGCAGGTTTAAACCTTTTATTGCATGATCCTGTTTTATATAAACGTTTGAAAGAAAATTGTATTAAAGCCAGGGAAATATTAAACTGGCAGGAAGAAGAAAAACAACTCATCATCTTTTATAAAAAATTACTTGGCTAATCATATTCATATTGTTTCATTTGATGTTCCCTACCCTGCCGACTATGGAGGCGTAATGGATGTATTTTGTAAAGTAAAAGCCTTGCATCAGATAGGCATTGCCGTTCATTTGCATTGCTTTGAATATGGAAGAGGTGAGCAAAAAGAACTGGAACAATATTGTGCTGAAGTGCATTACTATCCCAGGAAAGAAGGACACAAGGGCTTCTCACTGCAACTCCCTTATATTGTAGCATCACGCAATGATGAGCGTTTATGGCAACGTTTAAATGCTGATGAACATCCTGTTTTATTTGAAGGCGTGCATTGTACCTATGGACTTGTCAGCGGTGCTGTACAAAAGAAAAACATTGCTATCAGGCTGCACAATGTAGAACATGAATATTACAAACAACTCTCCCAATGGGAAACTTCCATTACACGAAAAGCATATATGCATCATGAAAGCAGGCTACTGAAACGTTATGAAGGAAAATTAAAAGACTACATCATTCTTGCCATTTCTGAAGACGATGCAAAAGCATACAAGAAACAATTCAAAGCCAACCAGGTCATTCATTTTCCGGCGTTTGTTCCAAATACGCTTGTTACAAGTAAGGAAGGCAAAGGCAATTTTGTTTTATACCATGGCAATCTTTCTGTTGCAGAAAATGAAAAAGTTGCAACCTGGCTGCTTGAAAAAATATTTTACGATTCAGATATTCCTTTTGTGATTGCAGGAAAAAATCCGTCGGCTAAATTGAAACAACTTGCTGAAGAAAAAAAGCATACCTGTTTGGTGGAAAACCCCAGCGATGCAGAATTGATCGATCTGATCCATAAAGCCCAGGTACATATTCTGCCTTCATTTACAAGATCAGGCATTAAATTAAAATTATTGAATGCTGTATTCAACGGCAGGCATGTACTGGTGAATGAAGAGATGGTAAATGCTACCGGTTTGGAAAAGGCCTGTCAGCTTGCTGCTAATCCTACCGAATTCAGGTATCAAACCTATCGTTTATTTCATAAAGAATTTACGGATGATGATATTCAGTTAAGACAAGGTTTATTACTGCAGCATTTCAACAATACTGAACATGCCAGGCAACTTATGCATGTTCTACAGTAGCATTGTCCCATACTTTACCGCCTTCTGTTTTTACCATTCGTGCAGGGAATTTTTTAATCACCATAAAATCATGGGTTGCCATCATTACAGCTGTATTATAATCTTTGGCAACCTGTATAAGCAGGTTCATGATCTCATCACTGGTTTCAGGATCGAGGTTACCGGTTGGCTCATCGGCCAATATTAATTTAGGAGAATTGAGTAAAGCCCTTGCAATATCTACACGTTGCTGTTCGCCTCCACTCATTTCATAAGGTCGTTTAAATCCTTTCGATTTTAATCCTACTTTATCCAGCACATCGTTGATCTTTTCTTTCATCAGGTTTTCATCTTTCCAACCTGTTGCTTTGAGTACAAACTTTAAATTTTCATCTACTGTACGGTCAGTTAATAATTGAAAATCCTGGAACACAACACCCAGGCTGCGGCGCAGAAAGGGTACACTTTTCCAATCCATTTCCCTGATGTTAAAACCTGCAACAGTAGCCTCACCCTCCGTTAATGGCAATTCCCCATACAAGGTTTTAAGTAATGATGATTTACCTGTTCCTGTTTTGCCAACGAGGTACACAAACTCACCTTGATTGACAGTTAGGTTTACATTACTGAGAATAAGATTACTGCTCTGGTATATGTTAACATTTTTTATTTCTACGATTGGGGGCATACTAATAATTTAAACAAATGTAAAATGAATTAAAATTAAAATTCCAATTGACTTGTAAGAGTATTTATTATTAACTCCTTCTTCTCACTCTCTTCTACCCTGCCAATCACTTGTGCATCTACTCCAAAAGATTGTGCAACAGCAATCAATGCAGCTGCATCTTTTTCATTCGTATAAATTTCCAAACGGGTGCCCATGTTAAACACCTGGTACATTTCTCTTGCATCTGCTCCTGAAGATTGTTGTATCAAATCAAAAATAACCGGTGGTGTAAATAAATGATCTTTCACAATCTTCATTGGTCCCGGTAAATATTTTAAGCATTTGGTTTGCCCGCCACCACTGCAATGAATTAATCCATGCACAGCATCAAAATGATTTTCCAAAATTTCTTTTAAAACAGGAGCAAAGGTTCTGGTTGGGGATAACAACAAGCGACCAATTTCGTGTTTCAGGTTGCCAGTTTCCGGCTGGCCATTCACCATTGACCATTCACCATTCACCCATTCAACTTCATTCGTCATTTTGTATTTACCAATATAAACAACTTCTTCATTCAACTTCGGTTCAAAGGTTTCAGGAAAATGTTGTGCATAGAATTTGTTTAACACATCATGTCGTGCACTGGTGAGACCATTGCTTCCCAAGCCACTGTTATAAGATGTTTCATAATCGCATTGACCAAAGCCAGCCAATCCAACAATTACATCGCCGGGTTTTATTTTGTCGTTGTTGATCACTTTACTCTTGGGCCATCTTGCAGTCATGGTTCCATTGACAGCAATCGTACGTACCACATCACCCACATCTGCTGTTTCGCCACCGAGGTAATGAATGTTTACACCATACTCTTTCAACTGTGCAAATAACTCTGCAGAACCATTGATGATCTGCTCCAGCACTTCACCAGGTATCAATGTTTTATTCCGATCCACCGTACTGGAAAATAAAATATTGTCATAGATGCCCACACAAAGCAAATCATCTAAATTCATTACAATAGCATCCTGTGCAATCCCTTTCCAAACAGAAATATCGCCTGTTTCTTTCCAGTATAAATAAGCCAGTATACTTTTTGTACCGGCACCATCAGCATGTGTAACGTTAACCCAATCAGCATCTCCGCCGAGGTAATCAGGATACAGTTTACAAAATGCATTTGGATACAAACCCTGGTCAAGATGTTGCACAGCTTTGTGTACTTCTTCTTTTTGTGCTGATACTCCCCGCTGATTATATAATGACATGCTGCTTTGTTTGAGAGCCGCAAAACTAACACTTCCACCGTTCAAATGTGTTACTTTTGCCACTCCAAATTATGAAGGTTTACAGAAGCTTAGAACAACTGCCCGTTTTTACCAAAGCCGTAATAACCATTGGCACTTTTGATGGTGTGCATCTGGGACATCAGCAAATCATTAAACAATTGTTGCAGGAAGCAAAAGCAACCGGCGGCGAATCAGTGCTCATCAGTTTTTATCCGCATCCAAGAAAAATATTACAGCCTGAAAGAAATATTGCTCAGCTTACCACACTGGAAGAACGGATTGAATTGTTGAAACAACAGGGATTAGATAACCTGGTAGTTGTTCAATTCAATAAACAATTTTCAGAACAAACAGCGCAACAGTATATCAAAGATTTCCTGGTTGATTTATTTCATCCGTC
>JANMOR010000250.1:0-4073 GCA_031369435.1 Chitinophagaceae bacterium | reverse complement strand
GGTACAACGGAGTTCCCGAATGTAGAAACAGGTTTGATGAATGGAGAAATTGCATATCGTCAGCACAGTGCCGGACACACACCTGCACCCAACTGGCCAGTGTTTTTAGAATTTGCAGCGAGGTATTTTAAGTAACAAATTATCGGAGTCGTATTCCCCTCTCTTTCGGAGAGAGGTTAGAGGTAAGGTCATTGCAGTAAGGCATTTTAACAGATAAATTTTTATTTATGGAAAAGAATCAGCAATCAAGAAGAAGATTTTTATATAACCTTGGTCTTGCAGGATTAAGTATCCCAATGATTTCTCCAAATACGAATTGCAATGATGAATCATCAAACAAACAGAACATGAAACAAAAACAAGAGGGTAAACTCGGCATTGCGCTGGTTGGCCTTGGTGGTTATGCAACCGGGCAACTGGCGCCTGCATTGCAACAAACCGAACATTGCTATCTAGCAGGAATTGTAACGGGTACTCCATCTAAAGCCATTGCATGGAAAGAAAAATACAATCTTCCTGAAAATAATATTTACAATTACGATAACTACGATTCAATAAAAGACAACCCGGATATTGACATTATTTATGTAGTGCTGCCGAATAACATGCATGCAGCCTATACCATTCGTGGAGCGAAAGCTGGCAAACACATGATCTGCGAAAAACCAATGGCCATTACAGTTGCAGATTGCGATCGTATGATTGCTGCCTGCAAAGAAGCCGGTAAACAATTGTCAATTGGTTACCGTTTGCATTTCGATCCCTATAATCTTGAAATGAAAAGATTGGGCCAGCAGAAAGTATATGGCGAAATTAAAAAGATCAGCTCCGGTTTTTCATTTGTTGCACAAAAAGGGATCTGGCGGCTCGATAAAAAAATGGCAGGTGGCGGTCCGTTAATGGATCTCGGTATTTATTGTATGCAGGGTATTATGTACACAACCGGTATGGAACCTGTTGCAGTAACCGCTCAAACATTTCCCATCAGCGATCCGGCAAAATTTATTGGTGTAGAAGAAACATTAGCATGGCAAATGGAAATGCCAAATGGATTAATTGCAGAATGCCGTACCAGTTATTCAGAAAACAGTAACTTTCTGAAAGCGGAAGCAGAAAAAGGATGGTTTGAATTGCAACCTGCATTTAATTATTCAGGATTAAAGGGCAATACATCAAACGGTGCAATCGATTTTCCAAAGCTTTCGCAACAGGCCCAACAAATGGATGCATTTGCATTATCAATCAAAAACAAACAACAAAGTATTGTGCCCGGTGAAATGGGCAGAAGAGATGTAAAAATTATTGAAGCCATTTATGAAGCGATGAATACGGGGAAGAGTGTGAAGTTGTGAATTGTCAATGGTGAATGGAGAATAACTAATGATGTAAGTTAAATACTGAATTTTTAGCACTATGAGAATCGGGCACCCCCTTCCTGGAGAATCGAATAACAAAGTAATTGACCAAAGTACAATGGGGTGGGTTTAGTTGAATAGAATTGCAAAAGTTGATTACAAAAAATAAACGCATGTCACAAAAACTCCGCAGCCACGATTGGTTTGGCCGCAAAGACAAAGACGGAATCATTTACCGCAGCTGGATGAAAAACCAGGGAATGCCCAACGACATGTTTGACGGCAGACCTGTAATTGGCATTTGCAATACGTTCAGTGAATTGACACCATGCAACGCACATTTCCATAGCCATGCAGAAGCTGTTAAGAAAGGTGTATTGGAAGCCGGTGGATTTCCTGTTGAATTTCCTATCATGAGTTTGGGAGAAACTTTGTTGAAACCCACTGCGATGTTGTTTAGAAATTTAGCCAGCATGGATGCGGAAGAATCCATTCGGGGTAACCCGATTGATGGCGTTGTATTATTAACCGGTTGCGATAAAACAACTCCATCAACAGTAATGGGTGCTGCGAGTGTGGGTTTGCCAACCATTGTTGTTCCGGGTGGTCCTATGTTGAATGGACGTTACAAAGGACAAACAATCGGCAGCGGTACACATGTGTGGAAGTTTGATGAAGACATGAAGCTTGGAAAGATGACGCAGGAAGATTGTGAGTTTGCAGAAAGTTGTATGAGCAGAAGCATTGGACATTGTATGACGATGGGTACTGCAAGTACTATGGCTGTAATGGTTGAAGCATTGGGGTTAACATTGAGTGGAGCATCTGCAATTCCTGCTGCGGATTCAAGAAAAAAACAAATGGCACAATTGAGCGGCAGAAGAATTGTAGAGATGGTGAAAGAAAATTTAACCATCGATAAAATATTAACGAGAGAAGCATTTGAAAATGCAATCAAAGTAAATGCAGCGGTAGGTGGTTCATCCAATTTTATTATTCATCTCACAGCTATTGCAGGAAGAATTGGTGTTGATCTGAAGCTGGATGATTTTGATACACTCGGAAGTAAGATTCCGTTATTACTTAACCTCATGCCATCGGGTAAATTCTTAATGGAAGATTTTTATTATGCAGGTGGCTTACCCGTCATCTTACATGAACTGAAAAAAGAACTGCATAAAAATGTGATCACCGTTACAGGAAAAAATCATCATGACAATATTGAGGGCACAACTGATTGTTACAACCGTGAAGTGATTGCTTCTTGTAAAGAGCCTTTGATTGCTGAAGCTGGTTGTGTTGTTGTGAAAGGTAATCTTGCATTGAATGGTGCTGTTATAAAACCATCAGCTGCTACTCCTGCTTTAATGCAACACACAGGCCGTGCTGTTGTATTTGAAAGCATTGAAGATTATCATGCACGTATTGATGATCCTGATTTGGATATTGATGAGAACTGTGTAATGGTATTAAAATATGTTGGTCCGGTTGGTTATCCCGGCATGCCCGAAGTTGGCAATATGGCTTTGCCGAAAAAGATCTTGCAGAAAGGAATCAAGGATATGGTACGCATCAGCGACGGACGCATGAGTGGCACTGCTTATGGAACAGCTGTATTGCATGTATCGCCTGAAAGTGCAATAGGCGGCACGTTGGCATTGGTGCAGAATGGTGATATGATTGAACTGGATGTTGCAAAACGTAACCTGCATTTACATGTAAGTGATGAAGAGTTAGCGAAAAGAAAATCAGTTTGGGTTGCACCAAAACCTGCAGCTACCCGTGGTTATGTGAGTATGTATATCAACCATGTGATGGGTGCAGACAAAGGTGCTGATCTTGATTTCTTACAGGGAAGTTCAGGTAGTGAGGTAACGAGAGATTCACATTAGGATAGAAACACGAATGACACGAATCATCACGAATTAATAAAAACAAAGAGATGAAAATATACAAATCAATAGTACTTATGATAGCAACTGTATTGCTTTCCTGCAACAATGAACAGCCGCAAAATTCAAGTGCATACAAAACAACAGGAACAGTTGAACGCATTGACCCTGCTTTGGATTCAATTATTGATGCAGATGCTGTTTCTGAAATTATTGCCGAAGGTTTTGAATGGAGCGAAGGAACCTTGTGGATCGAAAAAGAAAATATGCTCCTTTTCTCCGATGTGCCTACCAATACTATTTATAAATGGACAGAAGAAAAAGGAAAAGAAGTGTACCTCACTCCTTCCGGTTATACAGATACGGTAAAGCGTGGCGGCGAAACAGGAAGCAATGGTTTGTTATTGGATGCAAATGGAAATCTTGTATTATGTCAGCATGGGAACAGGCAAATGGCAAGAATGAATGCAGCATTAAATCAACCTGCTCCACAATTCACTCCGCTGGCATGGATGTACAAAGGAAAACGTTTCAGCAGTCCGAATGATGCAGTGTATAACAGTGCAGGAGAATTATTCTTTACTGATCCACCTTACGGATTGGAAACACAAAGCGATACTGATCCGAAAAAAGAATTGTCTTTCAATGGTGTGTATAAAGTAAAGAGGGACGGGACAGTAATCCTATTGACAGATTCTATAACTAGGCCAAACGGGATTGCTCTTTTCCCTGGTGAAAAAAGATTACTGGTTGCAAATTCTGATCCGGACAAACCAAACTGGTATGTGTTTGATATAAATAGAGATTCATTAACGAATGGTAAAAT